>JAVZCO010000001.1:153644-155006 GCA_038874355.1 Candidatus Pacearchaeota archaeon
ACATTTATTTGGAGTACATTTTTCACAAGAGCCTGTTAAAGGATTACATGTATTCTTGCATATAGAATAAGTTCCATCAGGACATAATATTTTTGTCTCACCACAATCTTTTCCTTGACATAGATCTTTGCAAGGTTCTGGTGTGCAGCTTGTACATAATCCGGTTTTAGGATCACATGTATTTTGACATGAACTTATGCTTCCATCAGGACATTTTATCTCGCTGTTATTACATTTTACATTTAAGCATAAATCTTTGCATGTATTTACTGGAGTGCAGCTTGTACATAATCCGGTTTTAGGATCACATGTATTTGTACAGCTTGAAGTGGTTCCATCAAAACATTGTATTGTAGAAGCAGAACAAACAACATTTTCACATTTATTCTCACATTTATTTGGAGTACATTTTTCACAAGAGCCTGTTAAAGGATTACATGTATTCTTGCATATAGAATAAGTTCCATCAGGACATAATATTTTTGTCTCACCACAATCTTTTCCTTGACATAGATCTAAACTATCACATTTCAATAACGGACATGGTTCTTCTTCTATTTTTTCTATAGAAGTACATCCATCACTTATTATACACTTAATTGTCCTATTATATGAATTACATTTTGGAATACAAAAAGAACATTGCCCAGTTGAAGGATCGCATGTATTCTTACAATTTGCAATCGAACAATCTGAAAGACATAATACTTTAGTATCTGGACAAATTTTTCCTTTGCATTTATCCTTACAATCAGGAATACATTTTGAACATTTTCCTGTGTTAGAATCGCATGTATTTGTACATGAAGCAGTTGTTCCATCAGGACATTTAATAGTAGTATCTTCGCAAATAATGTTATTACACCTATCAACACATTTATTACTTATACATTCTTCTGTTTCTTTACATGTTTGTATCGAGCTCCATGTTAAATTTCCTTTTGAATTTTTTATACATGTTTGCATATTTTTTTTGTCCATACATCTTGTTTCTCCTTCATAACTACATGACAAAAGTCCTTCCTTACATATCATTCCTTGACTAACTTTTTGTTGAGATGACCATTTCAAACATCCTGTATTATCTTTTTGACATATTTGATAAGCAGATGTAGTTATACATCTTATTTCTCCTTCAGAATTACAGGAATTATAAGAAGAACATATGAATTTATCATCTTTACATATCATTCCTTGACTAACTTTTTGTTGAGATGACCATTTTAAAAAGCCTTTATTATCTTTTTGACATATTTGATAAGCAGATGTAGTTATACATCTTATTTCTCCTTCAGAATTACAGGAATTTAAATCTTCTTTATTTTTTGATGAACAAGAACCATCTTTACAATATGTTCCGCT
>JAVZCO010000001.1:455104-571186 GCA_038874355.1 Candidatus Pacearchaeota archaeon
TTTAGTTCAGCTTCATAATTGGGATTATAATTGGAATAATTATCAAACATTAATTGATTTAATGGTAAATTTAAAAGACACTGGATTAGTAAAAAACTGGGGGATCTCCTTACCATTTGAATCTCCGAATAATCACAGCGAAATATTGGACGAACCTGTAATAAACTTTTTTCAAGTACATTATAATATCTTACAACAACAAAATAAAGATATTATTAAAAATTTAAAACAAAAAAACAAAAAAGTTCTTCTGCGATCTGTTTTATTGCACGGATTTTTGATGGGTTCAATCAATCCTCCTTTTTGTAAAAAGTATAATTTAGAAAAACAAAATTTAAAGAAAGAAAGGGATAGGTTATTTTTAGGTTTAAATAAAAGAGAAATACTAAAATATTGTTTAAATAACGCTTTTTTAGTAGGGGCAGATTCTATCGTTTTAGGCATAACTAAGAAAGAGCATATAACAAGTTTGGAAGAATATTTATAATTTCTTTTTGTAAAGAACAAAAAAAGTCCTGCCCTTACGCAACCCCCTTTTTATTGTAAAATCGTGTCCCGCCACCTCCGATTTCTGACTTCTTGCCATTCTAATCTGCCTCTGTAGGGGTTGCCACCGAAAATTCTCCTGTTGTTGCCTTCGTTAAAATTCACAAAACGAAAACAAAAAACCCAATTTGCTTCGCAAACAAAGTCTAACATTGGTTAAGCGGTTTCGCTCGCTACACCCAAAGATTTTTCTTGATAAAATGGGAAAAATTCAATCCAGACTTCTTTATTAGGATAGAAAAAATATTCTATTTGTAGAGATAAAATCTGGAAATTATGCAAAATATATAAGCAATTTTGAAGCTGAATTAAAAGAATAGCGCAGTATATAATTTAAAAAATAATTATCACCCGCCTTTGACTTGAGAACCATCAGCCGTTATTGCTACAGAGAATAAAATTCGAAAGATTTATAAATCTTGGTTAGAATTCATTTAGTATTAGTAAGTTGTAAAAGAAATTTTATTAAAATTAATTTACTGCTATAAATATGCACATCCTCCAACCTAAACATACAAAAATGAGCAAAAAAGAAGTAGAAGAATTATTAAAAAAATATAATATTTCTTTGTCACAATTACCAAAAATAAAAAAAGAAGATCCAGCTTTACCAGAAAATTGCGAAGTAGGTGATGTAATAAAAATAGAAAGAAAATCCGGAGATAAAAATACTATTTATTATAGAGTTGTTATTTAAAAAATGGAAAATATCAAAAAGAATAAACATATTTTAATAGAAAAGTTTATAGAAAGTCATTCTTTAATTGAATCTAATATAAAAAGTTTTGATGATTTTATTGAAAATAGATTACAAGAAATAGCGAAAGAAGTAAGTTCATCTTTTATTCCAAGTGAAGAAGGAATAGAAATAAAAATAAATAAAATTAAAGTTGGAAAGCCTAATATAAAAGAAGCAGATGGCAGTATAAATAATATTACTCCTACTGAAGCGAGATTAAGAAATTTAACTTATTCTTCTCCAATATATGTAGAAATTTCCCTTAAGAGTGACGGTAAAGAAGAATCTTACGAAGTAGAAATAGGAAGAATACCTATTTTAGTAAAAAGTAAAATTTGTAATACTTATGGAATGAATAAAGAAGAATTAGAAAAAAATTATCTAGATTCTTTAGATCCTGGAGGATATTTTATTATTAATGGTAATGAAAGAATAATGGTATTAATAGAAGATCTTGCTTCTAATCAGCCCTTTATAGAAAAAATAAAAGGAAAGTTAGTTCTTAGAATTTTTTCTTCAAGAGGATCTTATAGAATACCAACATCTATATCAGAAAATAATAATGGTATAATTGAAGTTTCTTTTTCTAGAATGAATAACATTCCAGCAATAATTTTATTAAAAGCTTTAGGTATGATTAAAGAAGCTGATATAGCAAAATATATAGGAAAAGAAACAGACAATCTAATTATTAATTTATATGAATTTACAAACATAACAAATTCCGAAGACGCTTTAATTTACTTAGCAGAAAAACTTGATTTACAAGGAACAAAAAGAGAGGTAGTAGATAGAATAAAACAAAGAATAGACAAATACTTTTTACCACATGTAGGAACAGAAAAAAATGACAGAATAGAAAAAGCAATAACTTTATGTAAATTCATAAAACAGTTTTTTATTGCTAAAGAGAATCCGGATGTACAAACAGATAAAGATCATTATGCAAATAAAAGGGTTAGACTTTCAGGAGATCTATTATCAGATTTATTTAGAGTAAATCTAACTATTTTTTTAAGAGATCTTCAATACTCTTTTTCAAAAATAGCAAAAAGAGGTAAAGTTTATAGCTTAAAAACAATAGCAAAATCAACATTATTCTCTCATAGAATTGAATCAGCAATAGCCACTGGAAGTTGGATAGGAGAAAGAACAGGTGTAACGCAAAATATGGATAAAACAAATTATTTTTCTATTTTGTCTCATTTGCAAAGAGTTTCTTCTTTATTGTCAGGAGAACAAGAAAACTTTATGGCAAGAACTTTACACCCAACCCATTATGGAAGATTTTGCCCTATAGAAACACCAGAAGGAAAAGAAATTGGATTAAGAAAAAATCTCGCTTTATTAGCAAAAATATCAACACCAATAAACATCGATGAAAAGCAATTTTTAAAAAAATTAAAAGAATGTGGGATGAAAGAAAAAGAAGAAAATTTAGAATATGATATTTTTTGGAATGGAAAATTTATAGGAAGTGTTAATAATGGATTAGATTTTGTTAAAAAAGTTAGAGAAAGTAGAAGAAAAAATATTTTTCCAGAAGAAATGAGTATTTTTATAGAAGAAATAAACAAAATTATAATTATTTCTACAGATGCTGGAAGAGTTTTAAGACCTTTAATAATAGTTGAAGATGGAAAAAGTAAATTGACAGAAGAATATGAAAAAAGTTTGGAAGAAGGAAAAATTAGTTGGTTAGATTTAATAAAAAATGGGATAATAGAATATTTAGATGCGAGTGAAGAAGAAAATGCTTTAGTTGCATTAAATAAAGAAGATTTAACACAAGAGCATACACATTTAGAAATAGATCATGTTGCTTGTTTAGGAGTTACAACTTCTCTTGCTCCATATGCAAATCATAATCAAGCTTCAAGATTATTAAGAGGAAGTAAAACATTCAAACAGGCTCTTGGAGTTTATTCTTTAAACTATCCTGTTAGAATAGATACAGATGTACATCTTTTACACTACCCACAAAAACCAATAGTAAAAAGTTTTGTGTATGATAAATTAAAAATATGTCCTGTGGGTCAAAATGTTGTTGTTGCTGTAATGACTTATGAAGGATATAACATGGAAGATGCAATTATATTAAATAAAGCAAGTGTAAACAGGGGATTAGGAAGAAGTACTTATTTTAGACCATATACTTCTGTTGAATTACATTATCCCGGTGGTTTAAAAGATTTTATATGTATTCCTGAAAAAGATGTTGCTGGTTATAGAACAGAAGAATCTTATAAATATTTAGAAGATGATGGTATATCTTATATAGAAGCAGAATTAAAAGAAGGTGATGTTGTTATAGGAAAAATATCTCCTCCAAAGTTCTTATCGGAAACAAAAGAAATAACTATAAAAACAAGTAAAGAGAATAGTTCAGTTATAAGACAAGAAGAAAAAGGAATAATTGATGGAGTTTTTATTACAATAGATAATGAAGGAGATAAAGTTGTTCATGTAAGAACAAGAGATCATAAAATTCCAGAATTAGGAGATAAATTTGCAACTCCTCACGGGCAAAAAGGTGTTGTGGGGTTATTATTAAATGAAGAAGATGTTCCTTTTACAGCGAGGGGAATAAAACCAGATATAATTTTTAATCCGCATGGTTTACCAAGTAGAATGTCTGTTGGATATTTATTAGACTTACTTGCAGGAAAAGTTGGTTCATTATCTGCTAGATATGTTGATGCAACACCATTCTCTGCAGAAAAACCTGAAGATTTAGAAAACGAATTAAAAAATTTAGGATTTAGATATGATGGAAAAGAAACAATGTATGATCCTATTACAGGAAAAATGATGAAGACAAAAATTTATATCGGAGAAATGCATTATCTAAAATTAAAATATATGGTTTCTAATAAAATACATTCAAGGGCATTAGGAAAAGTGCAAATGTTAACAAGACAACCTGTAGAAGGAAGAGCGAAGGGAGGAGCGCTAAGATTAGGAGAAATGGAACAAGAAGCATTAGTTGCTCATGGAGCATCTTTATTATTAAAAGAAAGATATGACTCTGATAAAGTAATTATTTATATTTGTGATAATTGTGGTGCTATAGCAACAAAAGATTATATAAAAAATAAAGTTAATTGCAGATTATGTAATTCTCATGAAATTAGCCCTGTAGAAATATCTTATGCTTTTAAATTATTATTAGAAGAATTAAATGCTCTTCATATTTCAACTAAATTTGGTTTAAAAAATAAATTTGAATAAATAAAATGGATACTCCAATAATAAAACAAATAAAGAATATCCAATTTAAACTTTTAAGTCCAGAAGAAATAAAAAAAATAGCAGCGGCAAAAATAATTACTCCAGAACTTTATGACGTAGATGGTTATCCTGTAGACGGAGGTTTAATGGATCTAAGATTAGGTGCGATAGATCCTGGAGTTAGATGTAGAACCTGTGGAGGAACTTTAAAAGAGTGTTTAGGACATCCTGGATATATAGAATTAGCAAGACCTGTTATTCATATAGACTATATTCAAATAATAGAAATAATATTAAAATCTTATTGTAGTTTTTGCGGAAAATTTCTATTGAAGGAAGAAGATATAAAAAAACATTCTTTAGCAGATAGAATAAAAAAAGCAAAAAATGTTAAAAAATGCCCATATTGCCAAACAGAAAAAGAAAAAATAAAATTAGAAAAGCCAACTACTTTTATGTTAGGAAAAAAGAGAATTTTTCCTAATGAGATAAGGGAGATTTTAGAAAAAATACCAGATGAAGAATTGAAATATGTAGGAATAAATCCTAATGTATTTAGACCAGAATGGGCAGTATTGACTTTATTGTTAATTCCACCAGTAACTGTAAGGCCAAGTATAACATTAGAAACAGGGGAAAGAAGCGAAGATGATCTTACTCATAAAATATCTGATATAATAAGAGCAAATCAAAGGTTGTGGGAAAATTTGAATGCAGGAGCCCCAGAAGTTATTATTGAAGATTTATGGGATTTACTTCAATATCATGTTACAACATTTTTTAATAATAATATAGCCGGAATTCCTCCAGCAAGGCATAGATCTGGCCAACCATTAAAAACAATTGAAGAAAGAATAAAAGGAAAAGAAGGAAGAATAAGGCATAATCTTACAGGAAAAAGAGTTAATTTTTCTAGTAGAAGTGTCATAAGCCCAGATCCTTTTTTAAAGATAAATGAAATAGGTATTCCTCATGAAGTAGCAGAAATAGTAACTGTACCAGAAATGGTAAATTCTCTAAATATTAATAGATTAAAAGAAATAATAAAAAATGATTCTTATCCCTCTGCAAATTATGTAATAAGACCTGATGGAAAAAGAAAAAAAATTACTAAAGAATTAAAAGAAGAAATATTAGAAGAACTTAAAGAAGGTTATATTGTAGAAAGACATTTACAAGATGGAGATATAGTTTTATTCAATAGACAGCCTTCTCTTCACAGACCAAGTATAATGGCACATATTGTTAGAGTACTTCCTTACAAGACTTTTAGATTACACCCAGCGGTTTGTCATCCATATAATGCAGATTTTGATGGAGATGAAATGAATGTACATTCTCCTCAAACAGAAGAAGCAAAAGCAGAAGCAAAAATTCTTTTGGAAGTAAGTAAAAATTTAATTTCCCCCAAAAATAATGTAAATTTATTTGGATGCGCACAAGATTCTATAACAGGAAATTATTTACTCACTTCAGAAGATGAAATAGAAAGAGATGTTGCAATGCAATTATTATATAAATCTAATAAAGAAGAAAAAATATCTAAAAAAAATTTAAGTGGTAAAGAGATATTTTCTAAAATATTACCTAAAATAAATTTCGAAACAAAAACAAAATCTTGTTTAGGAGATTCTTGTCCTTATTATGATAAATGTAAGAAACAAAATTGTCCTTATAATTCCTATTTAAAAATAGAGAATGGTAATTTAATAAGTGGTTTAATAGATAAAAATACTTTTGGATTAGAAGACGGAACATTAATAAAAATTTTGGATAAAGAAGTTGGAAGAGAAGAAACTATAAAAACAATAGAAAAAATCTTTAGATTAGGAACTGGTTATTTAATGAAGAAGGGCTTTTCTATAGGAATAGAAGATTTAAAAATAAATGAAGAAATTGAAAAAGCAAATTTGTCTGTAATAAAAGAAGCAGAAGAAAAAGTAAATAAATATATAGAAGATTATTATAATGATACAATTGAATTAATTCCTGGAAAAACAAAAGAGGAATCAAGAGAAATAAAAATTATACAAGCTTTAAATGAAGTAAGAACAAGAATAGGAAAAGTTGTCAAAGAAAAATTTGATAAAAACTCACCTGTAAATATTATGATTCTTTCAGGAGCTGGTGGTAATATACTCAATATTGTTCAAGTTGGATGTGTTATAGGCCAACAATCTTTATGGGCAAAAAGAATTGAAATAGGTTACACTAACAGAACACTATCTTTTTTTAAGAAAAATGATTTATCACCTAAAGCAAGAGGTTTTATTTATTCAAATTATAAAAAAGGATTAACACCTATAGAATTTTTCTTCGGAGCTATGACAGGAAGAGATTCTTTAATGGACACTGCATTAAGAACTCCAAAATCCGGATATCTTTATAGAAGATTAGCAAATTCTCTACAAGATTTTAAAATAGCATATGATTTGACTGTAAGAGACGCTTCTGATAATATTGTTCAATTTGAATATGGTGAAGACGGAAAAGACGTATCTCTTCTACACTTAAATAAAAAAATTTCACCCGGAGAAGCTATTGGTTTAGTTACAGCACAATCTTTTGGGGAACCATCAACACAAATGGCATTAAACGTATTTCACTTTGCTGGTGTTCAGGAAATGCAGATAACAACAGGTTTACCAAGATTAATAGAAATAATTGATGCTAGAAAGTTACCGTCAACACCTCAAATGGAAATTTATTTAGAAAATGAATTTAATAATGAAAAAGATGCAAGAGTAATTGCAGAAAAAATAAAAGAAGTCAAATTAAAAGAAATAGCAAAAGAGATAAAGATTAATTTTTCCGATAAAAAAATAGAAATTCATTTAGACAAAGAAAAAATAAAAAGCATACATTCTTCTATAGAAAAAATAATAGAAAGAATTAACGAAAAAGGATTTAAAGTTAAATTAAAAGAAGAAGTTATATATACTTCAAATCCTAATTTTAATTTTACAGAACTTTATAAATTAAAAGAAAAATTAAAAGAATGTGTTATATCTGGTGTTCCAGGAATAACACAAATATTAATTGTAAAAAGAGATAAAAATTATGTTATCCTTACAGCAGGAACAAATCTTAAGAAAATATTAGAAATAAAAGGGATTAATAAAGAAAAAACAATAACAAATAATATTTATGAAATAGAAGAGATATTTGGAATAGAAGCAGCAAGAAATGCTATAATAAATGAGATAAAAAAGGTTGTTAATAGTCAAGGACTAGATATTGATGAGAGACATATAAAAATGGTAGCAGATGCAATGACTTACAAAGGAAGTATAAAAGGTACAACAAGATTGGGTATAATAAGTGAAAAATCAAGTATCTTAGCAAAAGCTTCATTTGAAACTCCTATAAAACATTTCGTTAATGCAACAATAAAAGGAAATAAAGATGAATTAGCAAGTGTAACAGAGAATATAATGTTAAATCAACCAGTACCTGTTGGAACAGGATTACCAGGATTATTGGTAAAAATTACAGGTTCTTTAGCTAAAGATAAACAGAAAGAAAAATAACTTTTCTAATGCCAAATGAAAACTACAATTGATATAAAAAAAATAAGATATTTAAATATTTTTGAAAAAATAACTAATGTTAGAAGTAAAGATTGTTTTTTTTATAATAATATCGTTTTTTTTGTTATAAAACAAAAAGATTTATTTAAAGCTATAGGAAAAAATTCAAAAAATTTAAAAGAAATATCTAAAGTCATAGGTAAAAAAATAAAAGTAATTCCTTATACATCAAAATTAAAAGATGCTCCTAAATTTATAAAACAATTAATAAGTCCTATAGAAATAAATAATATAATAATAGAAAATGGGATAATAAAAATTGAAGCTGGAAGTAGACAAAATAAAGCTATTTTGATTGGAAGAGAAAAAAAAAGATTAGAAGAAATGAAAGAAATAATAAAAAATTTTTTTGGTCTTGATTTACAAATAATTTAGGGAAAAAGTTTAAAAAGAAAGTTATTAACTTTTAATAAGTTAAGATGGGATTAAAAAATGCTTTAAAATTAATGAAGAGAAGAAAAAAATTTAGATGGCATGATAGAAATTATAAAGTCAGAACTCTAAATCTTTATAAAAAAGCAGATCCTTTAGAAGGAAAGAATCAAGCTAAAGGAATAGTTCTAGAAAAAGTACAAAAAGAAGCAAAACAGCCAAATTCTGCTATGAGAAAATGTGTTAAAGTTCAATTAATAAAAAATGGAAGAAATGTTATAGCTTTTGTTCCGGGAAATTTAGCTGTAAAATATATAGATGAACATGATGAAGTTATTGTTGAAAGAATAGGAGGTAAGCAAGGAAAGAGTAAAGGAGACATTCCAGGAGTTAGATTTAAAGTTATAAAAGTTAATGATCAACCTTTAAAACTTTTGTGGAAAGGTAAGATAGAAAAGGGTAGGAGATAAAATGAAAAAAGAAAATTTGATAAGTAGAATTGAAGGAGATAAATTGATTAATGAAATAAAAGAAAAATTGGAAAATGAAGAGGAAATTATTATAGAAGTTATTGGAAAAATGAAAGAAGCTAAAGAGATATACAAAAAAATTTTATTTAATTTTAAAAGTAACGAGTATAAAGTTTATTATTTAAATAATAATTCAAAAAATTATAAAAATATATTATATCATATAATAATAGGAAAAATAAAAAAATAAAATGAAAAGAGAAAATTTAAATAAAAAATTAGAAGAAGCTTTAGGAATGATGAATAAAAGAGGATTTGCTTTTTGTATATTTGATGGAGAAGAAGAAATAAAAGAAATTCCAGAGTTTAATAAAATTGTTTCTGAATATTTTAATAAAATTGGAAAAGAATACATTATTGAAAATTTATCTGTTTTTAATAATTATAAAGTTATTGGAATAAAAATAAGAGGGGAAAAATGAAAATATTCGACCTATATTCTACAGAAAATATCAAGGTGAATGATTCTGGGTTATCTAAATATATAAACTTAAAAGAAAAATTAGTTGTAAAAACTCATGGTAGAAAAAAAAGAAGATTTGAAAAGGCAGAAGTTAATATAATTGAGAGATTAATAAATTTATTATGTGTTCCTGGTCATAGAGGAAAAAAACATAAAATTCAAACTTCATGGGCATCTGGAAAGTACGAAAAGAATGCAAAAGTTGTTTTAAATGCTTTTAGGATAATAGAAGAAAAAACTAAACAAAATCCAATACAAATTTTAATTAAAGCAATAGAAAATTCTGCTCCTTGTGACGAAGTAACTACAATAGAGTATGGTGGTGCCAGATATCCTGTAGCAGTAGATGTTTCTCCTTATAGAAGATTAAGTTTAGCCTTAAGAAATATAGTTCACGGAGCTTATGATAAATCTTTCAATAAGAAAAAAAATTTAGCAGAAGGATTAGCAGATGAAATAATAGCAGCTTCTCAAGGAATAATACAAGAAAGTTTTGCTGTACAAAAGAAAAATGATTTAGAAAAGCAAGCAGATTCCGCAAGATAATTCTTCTATTAAAAATTAGATAAATTTAAAAATAATAAAATTTAACAAACTAAAAAATGGTAGAAAAAGAAACTCAGTTAGAAAAAATAAAAAGATTAAGTAAAGAAAGGAAAAATATTAGAAATATTGCTACTTCTGCCCATATACATCATGGTAAAACTGCTTTAACTGATAATTTATTAGCTGCTAGCGGTTATATGGCTGCTAAAAATGCGGGTGATTTAGAAGCAGGAATGGCTACTTGGCAACATGCGGACGAACAAGAAAGACTTTTAACAGTAGATGCTGCAAATGTTTCTATGGTTCATGAATATCAAGGTCAAGAATATCTTATTAATTTAATTGATACTCCAGGTCATGTAGATTTTTCTGGTAATGTTACAAGAGCTATGAGAGCTATAGATGGTACAATAGTATTAGTTTGTGCAGTTGAGGGTATTATGCCACAGACAGAAACTGTAATAAGACAGGCTCTTAGAGAAAGAGTTAAGCCAATTTTGTTTATAAATAAAGTAGATAGAATGATAAAGGAATTAAAATTAACACCAGAACAAATGCAAGAAAGATTTATTAAAATAGTAATTAATTTTAATGAATTGATAAAAAAGATTGCAGAAGAGGAGTATAAAAATAAATGGCAAGTTAATATAGCAGAAGGAAGTGTCGCTTTTGGTTCTGCAAGAGATAATTGGGCTTTGTCAGTTCCTTTTATGAAAAAGAAGGGAATAACATTTAAAGAAATTTCAAAGATATATGAAATGAAAGAAGAAGAAAGAAAAGAATGGTGCTGGAAAAATGCTCCTTTATACGAAGTTTTATTAGATATGGTAGTTAAACATTTGCCAAATCCAGAAGAAGCACAAAAATATAGAATACCAAAAATATGGCATGGTGATATAGAAAGTGATTTTGGTAAAGGTCTTTTAAATTGTGATCCTAATGCAAAACCGGCCTTTGTTATTACAAGAGTAGTTATTGATCCAAAATCAGGAAAAGAAGTTGCAGCCGGAAGATTATTTTCAGGAAAATTACAAGTTGGACAAGAAGTTTATTTAAATTTAGCAAAACAAAAACAAAGAATACAACAACTTTTAATATACAATGGAATAAAACCAGAACAAATTGAAGAAGTAGAATGTGGTAATGTTATTGCAATAGCAGGAATAACAGGAGAAGCCGGAGAAACAATAACTTTAGATAAAGAAACGCCATTTGAAGAATTGAAGCATATTTTTGAACCAGTAATAACAAAAGCAATAGAAGTAAAAAAGCCTTCTGATTTACCAAAATTAATTGATGTTTTAAGAAAAGTAGCAAAAGAAGATCCTTCAATAAAAGTACAAATTAATGAAGAAACAGGAGAAAATTTAATTTCAGGGATGGGAGAACTCCATTTAGAAATTATTGAAAATAGAATAAAAACAGAAAAAGGAGTTGATGTTAAAACATCTAATCCTATAGTAGTTTTTAGAGAAACTGTAATAAAAAAATCTCAAGCTTTTGAAGGAAGATCTCCTAACAAACATAATTCTTTTTTTATTACAGCAGAACCTTTAGAAGATAATGTTTATGAAGCTATAAAATCAGGAGAGTTGCCAGAAGTAAGAATAAAAAAGAGAGACGATAATATAGTAAATAAATTAAGAGAACTTGGAGTTGATAATGAAGAAATAAGACAATATAGAGATATATATAAAGGAAATGTTTTTCTTGATAAAACGAAGGGAGAGGTTCATATAGGAGAAGTGATAGAATTAGTTTTAGATGCATTCGAACAAGTTTGTGATGCCGGTCCATTATCAAGAGAACCTTGCACAAAAATGAAAATATCTCTTGTAGACATAAGATTACATGAAGATGCTATCCATAGAGGACCTGCGCAAGTTTATCCAGCAGTAAGAGATGCTATTTATTCTGCTATGAGAGATGGGGCTGCTTGTTTATTAGAACCAATTCAAATTTATTTGATTGAAGCTCCAACAGAATTTTTATCTTCTCTTACAGGTTTAATTAATTCTAAAAGAGGACAACTATTAGAAGTAAACCAAGATGAATCTGGTGTTTCAATAAAAGCAAAAATACCGGTAGCAGAAATGATTGGATGGAGCAATGATTTAAGATCTGCAACAGAAGGAAGAGGTGTTGCGTCATTATGTGATCAAAAATTTGAAAAAGTTCCTACTGCATTACAATTAGAATACATAAAACAAATAAGAAATAGAAAAGGATTAAGTGAAAATCAATAAAATTAAAATAATAAATGCGAAATTAGAAAATTTAGAAAAAATTCTTTTTTTATTAAATCAATTGAGCCCGTTAAAAGAAAGAGAGATAAATAAAAATTAAAGAATATTTTTAATAAAATTACTACAGATAAAAATTATGTTCTTGTTATTTATGAAGAAGGGAAAAAATTATTAGGAACAGCAACTTTGCTTATTCAATTAAATTTATCTCGTTCTGAAAAACTATACGGAAATATAAAGAATATTGTTGTTTATAAAAATTTAAGAAAGATAGAGATAAGAAAAGAGATGAAACAGGAGAAATTAAGATGAGATTAAATTTATTTTACTAATTTTTTTCTTACATAGTTTACAATCCTTCTATCTACTTCTAATAAAGAGCCTTTTCTTGGTAAACTGTATTTATAAATTAAAGAATTATAAATTTTAAATATCTTCTGAAAAAAATCTAATTCATCTTTTGGTTGTAATATATACATTGATTTTTTATTAAAATTTTTTTGAGTAAAATATCTTACAATATATTGTTGATCTATAATAGGAGATAGATTGGGAAGTAAAAAGTGAAGTAATTTTGAATTTGCAACTAATTTTGTTTTATTATCTAAAACTTGAATATTTTGAAATATTTCAGATAACGAGAATAGCGCTTTTATAGATTTAGGATTTCCTACTTCATACGAACTTAAAATTTTTATCAATCCCGAAAATTTATTTATTTGTTCTATAAATTCTTCAAAATCTTTCATTTTTGGTCCTCTTCTACCCATTTTATCCAAACCCCAGGATGATAGGCAAGAATAACAATCTTTAAGAAAATTTCTGCTTTTTAATAAATCTTCAATACAATAATTTTTATGAGCACTAATAATTTCTTCATAAAAAAATTTACTTGGACCTTTATCCCAATAAGGATTTCTATCTTTAAATTCTTCATTAAAATTTTTTATTAAAAAAAATGCTCTTTCATTAATTAACTCTTTAGTTTTTAATTGCATTTTAATCTAATGCTAATTGTTTAAAAAATCTTAAACTAAGTCTATATAAAAAATTTTCTAAAAAATCGAAACCTTTTTAAATATCATCTATTATTAAGTTTTATTAAAATTAAATAAATATAAAATGGCACACGAAAAACCAAATTTAAATGTTGTTTTTGTAGGACATGTTGATCATGGTAAATCAACATGTATAGGAAGACTTATGTATGATTCTGGATTAATACCAGAACAAGAAATGCAAAAATTGAAGGAAGAGGCAGCAAAACATGGAAAAATTGGTTTTGAATTTGCTTTTGTTATGGATAAAGTTAAAGAAGAAAGAGAAAGAGGAGTTACAATTGATCTTGCTTACAAAAAATTAATAACACAAAAATATCAAATAACAATAATTGATGCACCAGGACATAAAGATTTTGTTAAAAATATGATTACAGGTGCAAGTCAAGCAGATGCAGCTTTTCTTGTTGTAGCTTGTCAACATGGAATTATGCCACAAACAAAAGAACATCTTTGGCTTTTAAGAACAATGGGAGTAGAACAAATTGCAGTTATAATAAACCAAATGGACAGTGTTAACTATGATGAAGCAAAATATAATAAATTAAAACAAGATTTAACAGTTCTTTTAAAGACAGTAGGAATAAATGCAGACAAAGTTAATTTTATTGCTGCGAGTGGTTTGAAAGGAGATAATATAGTAAAGAAATCATCAAATATGCCTTGGTATAAAGGACCTACTGTTTTAGAACAATTTGATTTATTTACAGAACCTCAAAAACCTGTTGATTTACCTTTAAGAATGCCTATACAAGATGTTTATGAAATAACAGGAATAGGAACAGTTCCTGTAGGAAAAATAGAGACAGGAAAAATGAAACCAGGACAAAAAGTAATAATTTTACCTGGTAGAACAGGAAAAGGAATTGCAGGAGAGATAAAAACAATAGAAATGCATCATGAACAATTACCAGAAGCTATTGCAGGAGATAATGTTGGTATTAATATAAGAGGAGTTGGAAAAAAGGATGTTGCAAGAGGAGATGTAATTTGTGATGCAAATTCTCCAGCTCCTGTAGTAGAGGAATTTATAGCACAAATTGTTGTTATTAATCATCCAACAGTTATTGCAAAAGGATATACTCCTGTTTTCCATGTACATACAGCACAAGTTCCTTGTAGATTTATTGAAATACAGAAAAAAATGGATCCTAAAACAGGGCAAGTTATACAGGAAAATCCAGATTATATAAAAAATGGAGATGTAGCGATTGTAAAAATAAAACCTCAAGGTAATCTTGTATTAGAAAAACAAAAAGATAATCCTCATATGGCAAGATTTGCAATAAGAGATGCAGGAGCAACAGTTGCTGCTGGTGTTTGTATAGATCTTGTTCCTAAAAAATAATTTTAATCTTTTATTTTTTATATAAAAATATGTCCTACAAATAGAATTGTTTTTATTATTTTATTTTTTATTCTTTTATATTTTTATTTTATGTTTTTAAATTATAGCAAAATTTAAAAATAGCATTTTTGTATAAAGAATATGATTACTATACAAGAAATTGATGAAAAATTAAAAACTATGAGTGATTTTTTGAAATTAGAATATTTAGAAGAAATAAGTAAAAAACAAAATTCCCTTGAAGTCAATAAATATGTAAGAAAAAAGTTAGCAGAATTATATGCTAATAAAGGAATGTATAGTAATGCTGCTAGACATTACGAAGTTTTAGCTGAACTTTCTGTTACATTTAAAGAAAAAATTGAGGCATATTTAAAAGAAGTAGAAATGTGGATAAAAGCTTCAGATTATGTTACCGCAGATGATATATTAAAGAGAGCTTTATCTAATGCAAATTCTTCTGAAAAAGAAAAAATAAAAAAAACAGTTAAAGAAATGTATAAAAATCAAGCTTTGTTTTATGAAAAAAGAAATGAAAGGAATAAAGCATTAAAAATTTACGAAAAACTTTATAGTATAGAAACAGATTCTAATGAAAAAGAACTTTTAAAAAATAAGTTATTAGAACTTTACGAAAAAACAGGAAAAGTTAGAGAATATATGAGTTTAAAAGAGAAGAAATAAAAAATTCTTTTTTAAATTTTATTTAGAGAAAAGGAGAAAAAATATCTTTGAATTCTTTATAACCTTTTTAATTTAAAAAACCATTTTTGGAAAGATTTATAAACATATATACTTAGTTAATATAAGAATAAATATTAGAACATAATAGTGTATTAATTTTTATTAATAGTATTAATTTTAATTTATCATGCTTTTTTTGAAATGAGAAAAAAATGAATTAATTATTTGTAAGTTCTAATATTTATTCTTATAAAATTAAAATAAAGTGAGGTAATGTAAAATGGCAAAAATAAGTCCAGTTTCAATAAAGTATATGATTTATGCTAAATTTGAAGCAGAAGGAGCTTTAGATAAACCAGATGTAATCGGAGCCTTATTTGGACAAACAGAAGGTTTATTAGGAAAAGATTTAGAATTAAGAGAACTACAAAAAGAAGGAAAAATAGGAAGAATAGAAGTTGATTTATCTAATCAAGATGGAAAAACCATAGGTAAAATTGAAATACCATCAGCCTTAGATAAAACAGAAACAACTTTAATTGCAGCTGCTATTGAAACAATAGAAAGAATTGGTCCAACAATTGCTTCAATAAAAGTAGAAAAAATTGAAGATGTAAGGCAAAATAAAAGAGAATACATTTTAGAAAGAGCAAAATCATTATTAGAAGAATTAGAAAAAAGTTCTATTCATTCAAAAGAAATAAAAGAAAAAGTTAATATTGAAAAACAAATTTCTAAATTAAAAGAGTATGGAGAAGAAAAATTACCAGCTGGAGATCTTTCTGGAGAAGAAATAATTGTTGTTGAAGGTAGAGCAGATGTAATCAATTTATTAAAAAATGGGATAGAAAATGTTATTGGAATGAATGGAACTAAACTTCCAAAAGAAATAAAAAATTTAGGAGAAGAAAAAATTTTAACTTTGTTTTTAGATGGTGATAGAGGAGGTTATTTAATAGCAAAAAACGCTATAGAAAATGCGAATATCGATTATATTACATTTGCTCCAGATGGAAAAGAAGTTGAACAATTAACAGATAAAGAAATCTTACAATCTTTAAGAAAGAAAATCCCTTGTGAAGAATTTATTTCTAAAATAAAATCTTTAGAAAGAAAAAGCCCTATTCCAAAAAGGGCTTTTTCTAAAATTTTTGAAAAAAAAAGAGATAATAAAAAAAATGAAAAAATAGAAGAAGAAAATTTATTTAAAAAAATTGAAGAAAATAAAGAAAAATTAAAACAATTATTAAGAAAGATATCAAAATCTAATAATATTATTTTGTTAGATTATGATTTGAATATTATTAAAAAAATCAATTCTAAAAAATTATATTCATCATTAAAAAATTATAAGAAAGAAGTAGCAATATTAATGATTGATAAAGCAACACGAAAGATAATAGAAACTGCAGAAAATTTTAATATAGGTACAATAATTGCTAATAATTTTACAGGAACTGGAAATATAAATTTGTTAAGTTTTTGATAAAAAAATTTATAAACTTAAATAGTATTTTTCTTTTATGAAAAATGGTGTTATAAAAAAAGAAAAAAATTCTAATTTTAAAAAAATTTTTATTATAATATTAATAAGCATTATAATCCTTCTTTTATCTTTACTAATATTTTCTTTTAAATATCAATATAAATGTAAAGACCATACATGTTTTAATTCAGCAGTTATTAATTGCCAAAGAAGTTATTATTTAGATGATTCTGTAGAAGCGACATGGGAATATAGAATAAATGGAATAGAAAAAAAATGTTTATCTTACAATAAATTAGGTTTTTGTTTAAATTATGAAAAAAGATGTTTGATAAATGTAAAATTACTTATGATAAAAGAGGGTAAAAAAGATTTACAATATCTTGTAGGAGAAGAGATGAATTGTTATATAACTAAAGAAGAAGCTATTTCTTTATTAAATCAAAATAAAAAAATAAAACCACAATCTAATCTTGATAAATGTAGTGGAAAATTAAAGGAAGATATCCAAAACATAATAATTAAAAATCTTTGGGGTATAATTATAAAAAATCTTGGAACAATACAAGAAGAAGTAAGGCCTATATAATTTTAAATAAAAATAAATTTTAAGAAATTTTAAAATCAATGAATAAAAATAAAAGTTTTTATTAATTTCTTTAAATAAAATTTTCTAGATTATTAAAAAAATCTTTATTCAATATTATTAAAGATTTTTTTATTTTTTCTCTTAAAATATTTTTTTCTTTAAAATCCTTTAAAAATATACTTTCTGGAACAAAATTTATTCTTATTTGAGAATTTTTTATAATCTTTTTAATTTTTAACGTTATCACAATAAAATTTAAAGGATTTTTTTGGGTTAGACAAATAGCTTTAACTTCTTCTAAATATGGGTTAATAAATTTAAAAATAATTTTTTTATAATCGATAGGTTTTTTTAATACAATTATTTTTACTTCAGCTCCTAGTAATTTTTTAGGTAACAAAACTCCAGCGGAATTCCCAACCTTTATTGTTCTTTTTATAAATTCCATCTTGCATATTTTTTATGTTATAACTATGTTATAACATTTTATAAACTTTTTGGTAGTTACATAAAAGATATTATTATAAAATGACGAAAGATTTATAAATGATTATTACATCATTTTAATAATAAATAAATTTAATGAAGAAAAAATGAAAAATTTAATTTTTGTTATAACAATGGCCTTTGTTTTAGCATTAAGTTTAACTACATTTGTTAAAGCAGATAATCTTGATGTAACAATAAATGATATTGTAATAAATGGATTGACTATTCAACCGAATGATAATGTAGTATATGCAGGATTTGCTGGGAGTACATTACCGGTAACAGTTCATTTTACATCAAACGTAGATGTAAGTGATGCAAGAATAAAAGTTTGGATTGGCGGAGAAGACGAAATAAAATCAAGAAAAATAAGAATTGTAAATGGAAGCACTTATTCAGAAACTTTATACATTAAAATTCCTTCTGATATAGAACCTGAAGAAGAATATAAATTGTATGTTTCAATTGAAACACAAAGCGGATATGTAGAAGAACAATTTAACTTGAAATTACAAAGAGAATCTTATGATATAAAAATTCTAGATGTAGATATAGAAAAAACTGTAGAAGCTGGAAGTTTATTACCAATTAATATTGTTATTAAGAACACAGGTTATGAAGAATTAGAGGATCTGTTTGTTATTGTTACATCAGAAGAACTTGGTATAGAAAAAAAAGTTTATCTTTACGATTTACAATCAACAGATTGTTTAGAAGATTGTGAAGACTATGAACAGGATTCTATCCAAAAAACAATAAATATAAAAATCCCAGATAAAGCAAAACAAGGAATATACAAAATTACTATTGAAGTAAAAAACAAAGAAGTAACTAAAAAAATAACAAAAGAAATTTTTGTTTATGGTGGAAGAGAAACTTTAAGTTTTTTTGTTCCAATAAAAAGTAAAGAAATAACAATAAATGAAATTGCGAACTATGATTTAATAATAGTTAATGCTGCAAAAAAAATTGCCATTCTTCAATTAGAAACAAAAAAAGATGAAAATTTGGAAGTGGATTCAGAGGAATCTGTTATTGTAATTCCACCAGAAACAAGTAAAACAATAAAATTTAATGTAAAAGCAAAAGAAGAAGGTAAATATAGTTTTGTTGTTAATATAAAAGAAAATGAAAATGTTATAAAGTCGGTAGAATTTAATGCCAATGCTATAAAAGGAAAAAGAAGTATTGATAATATAACAATGTTAACAATAATTTTAGCAATAATTTTTGTTATACTGCTTATAGTACTTATTGTCTTATTAACAAAAAAGCCATTGATAAAAGAAAATTTAGAAGAAAGCTACTACTAAATTTTTTCTTTTTTATTTTTTTCTTTTTATATTTTTATATTTTTAAATTTCTAGACTTATTACTTTGCTTATACCATCCTGCATACTCACTCCATATAAAACTGGAGCTTCAGATATAAGAGCATCATTATGAGTTACTATTATATATTGACCAGATTTCATATATTTTTTTATCAAAAAAGCTAATTTTTCAGAATTTCTTTTGTCTAAGGAAGCATCAACTTCATCAAGGATATAAAAAGGGTATGGTTTATATTCCTGAATTGCAAAAATTAATGATAAAGCTACAAGAGATTTTTCTCCTCCTGATAAAGAAGATACATCAAAATATTTTCCTTTCGCTATTTTTAAAGTAATCTCTAAACCGCCTTCAAAAGGATTTTCTTTATTTTCTAGTTCTAAGTATGCTTGTCCTTTATTAGATAATTGCATAAAATTTCTATTCATTAATTCATTTATGGTTGTTAAGGTTTTCATGAAAGTTCTTATTTTTTTCTTATCTACTTCTTCTATTATTTTTATTATTTCTTCTTTTTCTTTTTTTAATATTTCTACCTTTTGGTATATTTCATCATAAGAATTCTTGACAGAATCATATTCTTTTAATGCTAACATATTTATAGAACCAATCATAGAAATTTCATTTTCTAATTTTTTTATCTTATCTTCTAGAAATTCTATACTTCCATTTATAAATTGTACTTCTTTATACAAATTAAGATCATTTTCAAAATTTTCTTTTTCAGCTTCTAATTTTGCTTTTTCTATTTTAATTGAATTTATTATATTTATTTTATTATTTTGTTCTGTTTGTAATGTTACTAAGTCTTTATTATTTTTTAATAAATCATTTTGTAAATCATTCTTTACTTTTATTAAATATTTATATTTTTCTTCAAACTCTTTCTCTTTTTTTAACATAAAAGATAGTTTATTATTTTCTTCTGAAATTTTTTCTTGAAGATATTCTAATTCTTCTTCAAGTTCTTTTTTTTCTTTTTCACTTTGTTTTATTGAATTTTTTATTTTTTGTATCTCAATTTGCTTGAATTCTAATTCTACATTCGAAGATTTTTCACTCCTAGAAGATATTTCTTGTAATTCTAAAATTTTGTTATCATATACTTCTTCTATATCTTTTTTTTCATTAATTTTTTTTTCTATTTTTAATTTTTCTGTTTCCAATAGAGAAATTTCTTTTTCAAAATTATTTAATTCCTGTTGTTTATTTCTTATAATTCTCTTTTTTTCTTCTATTGAAATTAATTTTATTAGATCAATTTCCGCTTTTTTTTCTTTTATACCTAATTCTTGAATTTCTTCTCTTAAAGAAATTATATTTTCTTTAATTTTTTCTATTATGGTATTATTCTTTTCTATTTTTATTTTTAGATCAGAAATTTTTTCATCTGCTTCTTTTTCTATATTCTTTATATGTTCTTCTGTTATTTTACTTTTACATAAAGGACATATTTTATCTATTTTTTTTACTTCTTCTTTTATGGATTCTATATTCTTTATTTCTGTTAAAATAGAAGAATTTTCTTTTTCTAATCTTAATAATTCTTCACTACTATTTTTTTCTTCCTTAATTTTGTTTTCTAGTAAATTTTTTATATTAAAGATTTTCTCTCTACATTCTTTTTCGTCATGATATTGTAATTGTAATTCTATTTCTTTTATTTCTTCAAAAAGAAAATTTATCTCATTTTTTATTTTTTCTATTAAATCCTTTTTTTGTTCCAAATTATTAGTTAATAGTTTAAATTTTGTTTTTAATTCTATATATTCTGTTCTTTCTTTCTCTAATTTTTCTATTTCTTTTCTTTTCTTCTCAATTTCTTCTGCTTTTATATCAAAAGTAGAACCTTTTTTTATTTCTTCTAATTCTTTTTCTTTTATTATTAATTCTTCTTTTAACTTTTCTTGTCGTATTTTGTTTTCTTCTAATTTTGATTTAAAATTATTTAGTTGTACTTCTAATCCACTTATATTAGCTCTTATCTGAGTTATTTCATTATACAATTTTTCTCCTTCTATACCCGAAGAATTCTCTATTTGTTTTGTTATTTTTTTAATCTCTTCTTCTAATTCGTTATTCTTTTTAAGAATTTTCTCATAATTTCTTTTAATTTTTTCTTTTTCTTCTTCTAATTTTTTAATTTCTTTTGATAAAGATTCTATATTCTTTGTTTTTTCCTCAATTCTTTTTTTTAAAATAGATGCTTTACATCTTCTCAACATTTCTTGTAATTCTTGAAATTTTAATGCTTGCTTTCTTTCTTCTTCTAATTTTTTTAGATAAGAAATTCTTTCTCTTAATATCGTTTCAGCTTCTTTAAGTTTAGCATCTGTTTTTTCTAATTCTAATAAAGATTTTTCTTTTCTTTGTTCATATATAGATATTCCAGCTACTTCTTCTATTATTCTTCTTCTTTCTTCTGGTGACATTTTTATAATATCCATTATCTCTCCCTGTAAAATGATATTAAACCCATAAGGATTAATATCAGCATTACTCAATAATTCTAAAACTTCTTGTCTTGTTTTTATTTCATTATTAATTTTATAAATACTTATTCCATTTCTCCTTACAATTCTTTCAATTGTTATCTCTTTTTCTTGTAAAGGAAACTTTTTATCAGAATTATCAAAAACTATTTTAACAGACGCTTCCCACATTGGTTTATGATGTGCAGAAGAAAAAATAAAATTAGAAGATTTTTCTGCTCGCATACTTTTTGCAGATTTTCTTCCTAAAACAAAGCATATAGCTTCAGTTATATTGCTTTTTCCACTCCCATTAGGACCAACAATAACATTCATTCCATTATTAAATAATATTTCAGTTTCTTGTGCGAAACTCTTAAATCCTTTCATCACCAATTTTTTTATATATGGCATAAAAAATACTAATAAATTAGATATTTAAATTTAATTTTTAAAAAAATTATAGAAAACTTTATAAATACTTAAATCATCTTAAATTATAATTTCTTTTGTTTTAAGATGGATGAAGAAATAAAAAAAGTTATAAAAAAAACAGGAACTAGTATTTTAGGAATTGTATGCAAAGATGGAATAGTAATGGCTGCCGATAGACAAGTTACTGCAGGAAATATAGTCATGAGTAAAACAGAAAGAAAAATAATCCAAATAAATGATTATTTAGTTATTGCTACTTGTGGAAATGTTTCTGATGCACAGTTTATGGCTAAAATATTATCAGCAGAATTAAAGTTAAAAGAATATAATTCTGGAGAGAGACCTACTGTAAAAGAAGCTGCTAATCTTTTATCTATGATTGCTTTTAGGAGTATAAGACAATTTTCTACAATACCTTCTGTAGTAGGTATATTAATAGGAGGATATAATGAAGATGGTTCTTTTGAGTTATATACAATAGAGCCAGCTGGAAGTATTTTAAAAGTAGAAGATTATGATGCTAATTTTGGTTCTGGAATGCCATATATTTTAGGAATATTAGAATCAGAATACAAAAAAGATATAACAACAAAAGAAGGAATAGAATTGGCAGTAAAATGTTTAAAAGCATCAACTCAGAGAGATGTTGGTTCAGGGTATGGTATTGATATTTTTACTATAACGAAAAATGAAATAAAGAAAGTATTTGAGAAAGAGATAATTGCAGAATTAAAATAACATAATATATTTTATTTATTTTTAAAAAATTAATCTTATAAAATAAAATGTCACAAAAAAAGAAAATCTTAAATAAATGCTTAGAAAAGAAGATAGATGAATCTTTTTTAAAAAAGAATATAAGATTAAGAAATACCCTTCTCTCTTCTGATATTTATACATATAAACAATTATCTGATAAAGAAGGAGAATATGGATTTTATTATATTGGGAATATTGGAGAAATATCTTTAAGAAAAATATATTATCATTGTTTAGGAAAATTTAAAATTTGGTTGCCAAACTATAAAAAGAATAAATAATTATAACATTTGATAATTGTACTTATCTAAAATAAAAAATATAAAAATATATATAAATATGGCAGATATACTAAAAGAAATTTTATCAGATATTCCAAAGAATAGTATTAGTGAAGCAAATTTTGAAGGTGCAAATATAGTCTTATATACTAATAATGAAAAGTTTTTTTTAGAAGGAGATAAAAAAATAAAAGAGATAGTAGATAAAATAAAAAAAAGAATAGAGTTAAGAGCAGATAAAAAACTTTTAAAAAAAGAAGAGGAAGTAGAAAAGGAAATAAAAAAAATTGTTCCTAAAGAAGCAGAAATAACTAATATAATTTTTGACAAACAAAGAAGTGTTGTTATAATTGAAGCAAAAAAACCTGGACTAGTTATAGGAAAACAGGGAGCTATATTACAAGAAATAGCAAAAAAAACTTTTTGGACCCCGCAAGTTCAAAGAAGTTCTACTATCCAGAGTAAGATTACAGAAAATATAAGAGAAGTCTTATATGAAAACAACAATTATAGAAGAAAATTTTTAAATGAAACTGGAAAAAAAATTTATAAAGAATGGAAAAATGAAAAAATAGAAGAATGGGTTAGAGTAACTTTTCTTGGAGGAGCTAGACAAGTAGGAAGGAGTTGTATTTTATTACAAACCCCGACATCAAAAATATTATTAGATTGCGGTATTGATGTTGCTGCTCCAAATTCTGAAAAATTTCCTTATTTAGATGTTCCTGAATTAAGATTAGAAGAAATAGATGCTATTATATTAAGTCATGCTCATCTTGATCATTCAGGTTTAATACCATATATATACAAAATGGGTTATAAAGGACCTTGTTATATGACCATGCCAACAAGAGATTTAGCAGCTTTACTTGCTTTAGATTTTATAGGTGTTGCATATAAAAAAGCAGCAATGCCTTTATTTTCTTCTAGTGATATAAAAGAAATGGTTAAACATTCTATATGTCTAAATTATAATGAAGTTACAGATATAACTCCGGATGTGAGACTTACTTTTTATAATGCAGGTCATACTTTAGGATCTGCAATGATTCATTTAAATATAGGAAATGGTTTACATAATTTATTATATTGTGGTGATATGAAATATGGAAAAACTAGATTATTAGATCCTGCTATTACAAATTTTCCTAGATTAGAATCTATGATAATAGAATCTACATATGGAGGAAAAGAAAATATTCTTCCTCAAAGACAAGAAGCAGAAAAACAACTTATAGAATGTATAAAAAAGACTATAGAAAGAGGAGGAAAAGTATTAATACCAGAATTAGGTCTTGGTAGAGCACAAGAAACAATGTTGATAATAGAAGATGCTGTTAATAAAGGAGAACTTCCAAAAATTCCATTTTATATTGATGGGATGATTTGGGATATAAATGCTATTCATACAGCATATCCAGATTTTTTGTCTAATAGTGTTAAAAATTCAATTTTTCAAGATAAAAATCCTTTTATTTCTGATATTTTTATTAGAGTTGGTTCTAGTGAAGAAAGAAAAAAAGTTATCGAAGGAGGCAGCTGTATTGTTCTTGCTACAAGCGGTATGTTAGTTGGAGGAGCATCAGTAGAATATTTTAAAGAATTTGCTTCAAGTAAAAAAAATTCAATAATATTTGTTTGTTATCAGGGAGTAGGTTCTTTAGGAAGACAAATACAAGATGGTGTAAAAGAAATAAAAATGTTAAGTGAAGGAAAAGAAGAAATTATAGAAGTTAATTTAGAAGTTTATACAATTGATGGCTTAACAGCACACTCTGGAAGAAATCAATTATTAGCTTTTATAAATAACATAAACCCACAACCAAAAAAAATAATAATAAATCATGGAGAAGCGTCTAGATGTTTAGATTTAGCTTCTACTGTTTATAAAATAAATAGGATAGAAACAATAGTTCCAAGAAATTTAGAAACAATAAGATTAAAATGAAATTTAAAAAATGAAACATAATCTTATTACAACTTTAATTTTGCTTGGAATGTTTATTTTAACTCAAATAGTAGGTTTAATTATAATAAAAAATTATTTACCTCATAATGAAATAATTTTTAATAAAACAACAAATACTTTTGAAAATATAACTATAAAAAAAGAGATTCCTTATGGAATGAATATTCCAGAAGAACAAAAACCAGAAGTCTCTTTTACAAGTTTTTTAACATCTTTTTTAATTGCAGTATTACTTATAATTTTATTAATAAAAATTAAGAAACCAATATTTTTGAGAATGTGGTTTTTTATTGTAGTTGTGATTGCTCTAGGAATAAGTTTTAATTCTTTTTTATTAAAAATAAAATATTCACAATATATTGCTTTTTTTATTGCTTTATTTTTAGCTTATATTAAAGTATTTAAAAGAAATATATTTATCCATAATTTAACAGAAATTTTTATTTATCCTGGGATTGCAGTAATTTTTGTTTATATGTTTAATTTGAATATGATAATTTTTCTGTTATTGCTTATTTCTATATATGATATATATGCAGTATGGTATAGTGGTTTTATGCAAAAAATGGCAAAATATCAAATAAATCATGTAAAAGTTTTTGGAGGCTTTTTTGTTCCTTATATTAGAAAATCTGATAAAGAAAGAGAAATGTTAAAAAAATTAAAATTAGAAAAAGAGAGAAAAAGGAAAATAAAAAAAATAAAAATAGAAATTGGAATTTTAGGTGGTGGGGATGTTATTTTTCCATTAATCATGTCTGGAGTTTTATTAAAGAGTTTTGGAATTTTATCTGCTTTGATTATTGTTTTATTTTCTACTATCTCTCTTTTTTTCTTATTTTTTATGGCAAAAAAAGGAAAATTTTATCCAGCAATGCCTTTTTTAACAATAGGGTGTTTATTAGGTTTATTATTAGTTAATATATTAAGATATTTTTCCCTTATATGATATAAAACAATAAAATTTATAAATAATTCTTTTATTTTAAATTTTCTTATATAAAAAATATCAAAAATGATAAATAAAAATATAAATATTATTCCAGAATTTTATATAGAAAAATTAGCAAGAATATTTTTTGTAAATAGAATCATTTTTATTTTTCTATTAATTTTTATAATTAATGAACTTAATCTATTAGAAAAATTTTATTACAATATTAAAGATATTCTTAATAAAGAAAAATATAAAAAATGTAAATATCGTGGAAAAAAAATAAAAGATCTAGATCGTTTAGTATTATATGATTGTTTAAAAGATTTATATAATTTTTTAGATGAAAATAAATGTCCTTTTAGAAGAAAAATCTATACTTCTAACTTAGGAAATTGTTGTTATGATATAGTAAAGAATAAACAATATAAAAAACAAAGGGATTATTAAAAATATAGTTCTATAATTAATTTCTTTATTATCTACTTAATAGTAACAAAAAAGAAAGATTTATAAAGTAATATTTCTTATTCTTACTTATAAGTAGTTATAAATAAAAATTTTTAAATTAAAAATAAGAAAAATAAAGAATTAAATTTAAATCATTAAGATTCAGATGACATTAAACAATGATTTAATAAAAAAAGTAAGAAGCTTTTTTGGTTTGAACAGCTATGAAGCTAAAGTATGGCTTGCTTTATTAGCTAAAGGTATAGCTTCTGCTGGAGAGATTTCTGAAATATCTGGTGTTCCTAGGAGCAGAACATATGATATATTAGAATCTTTAGAAAAACAAGGGTATGTAATACAAAAAATAGGTAAACCTATTAAATTTATTGCTGTTAAACCTAAAAATGTTCTTGAAAATTTAAAAAAGCTAACAAAAAAAGAAGCAGAGGAAAGAATAAATATTCTTAACAATATAAAAGGAACTAAAGAATATGAACAACTTGAACTATTACATAAATCTTCTAAAAATTTTATTAAAAATAAAGAAGTAAGTTCTGCTATAAAAGGAGAAAATAATATTTATTCCCATATTTATGAATTAATAGATAATGCAAATAAAGAAGTTTTAATATCTATAACTGAAGAAGAATTATTAAAAAAAGAGAAAATGTATAAGGAATTATTTAATAAGATGGATAAAAAAATAAGATTAAAAATAGCAGTTAATGGGGATAAAGAAAAATTAAAAGAATTAGAATCAAAATTTAAAATAAAATTTTATTATATAAATATAAAACTTACATTTTTTATAATAGATAAAGAACAAGTTTTATTCTTACTTAAAGAAAGGGAAGAAAATGAAAAAGAAATTGCTATATGGTTAAATTCGTCATTTTTTTCATCTTCACTTGCGCATCTTTTCGAATTAGGAATCAAATAAAGGTTTATAATATCTTTATACTTTTTATCCCAATTTCTTTCATAAATTTTTTTTTACTATTTATTATTTTTTTTAAATCCATATCAATTTTCTCTTCAGCGTAAATTACGCCTTTTCTTATAAAAGTTTTTTTATGCTTCTTCTTAAATGCAATAACATTCATTGTTTTATTAATCGGTGGACCTTTTATTAACAATTTATCTTTCTTTTTTAATACAAAATAGCAAACAGCGGATTTTTTATTGTCATAAAAAAAATCTTTATCTTTTATTTTATAATATTTTTTTAAACAATTATTAAGAAATTGGTAAAATTTTAATAATTTGCTTCCAGCTATAGACCCTTCTTGAAAAGAAGTTTTAATTAAAATTTTAATTGCTTTCTTTTTTTCTAAATTATTTATTCTTTTTTTTATCATTTTTTCGTATGAAAAAAAGTCTTTTGAAGGATTATCCAAAAAATTTTTGCAATATTTTTGAAATTTTTTAAAAGTTTCTTTAGATAAAGCAGATGTTACATTTCTTTCTTTAAAAGTAGGATCTATTAATATTATGGGAGATTGGATTTTTGACTCATTAATCTCATTAAGAATTTCTTTTTTATTAGAATAAAATTTTTCTATATCTATTATTATTTTTTTATCCGAACTTGCTATGTTTTTTATAAAATTTTTAAAGGTTTTATAATAGATTATTAATAACTCTATAGCATACCCGGAAAAACCTTTAATATGAGATTCTGCTCCATAATAACCAGAAGCAAATACAAACTTTTTAGCTAATTTTATCTCCTCTGCTAATTTTTTATTTTTTTTAATTTTGTTTTTTACATAAGAAACATGAAAATAACTAAGATCTGTTGTATTTTTCGCATTTTTTGGGGAAGACAATTTTATTGTAGGAACAATTTCAAAAATTATATCATCATAATAAAAATTATAATAATCTCTACTACCATGAATTTTTTGGCATTTAAATTTTGTTTTCTTTTTTATATTTTTTATTATTTTATTAAATTTATTTTTTATTTCTCTTTCGTTTTTAAATCTTAAAAAAATATCTATATCATATTTTTCTTTTTTTATTATTGTATCTTTTGCTATACTTCCTCCTACAAAAAAATCTATCTTATGTTTTTTTAATATTTTTATAAATAATGATAATTTTTCATTTATCTCTTTTTGTTTTTCTTTTTCTAATAAAATTTCTTTTTTTATCTCTTTTAGTATAGGTTTCAAATTTTTCATTTTTTATTAATCAATTTTTTATAAATAGATAAAAATTATTTTTTTAACTTGTTTTTTTGCTTTTATATTCGCTTGATTTAAATTAGATAAATCTATAATATATTTACCTTCTTCTATTTTATATATAATTGGTAAGTTCTTCTTTAATATTTTTGTCAAATCTAATTCAAATTTCCCCTTTTTTATAACTCTTATGGATTCTATTTCTAAAATAACTGGTTCTTCTTCTTTTATCCCGATAATATCTCTTATATCTTTTTCTATATTCTCTCTTTCTTTTTCATTTATTTGTTGAAAGGGCAATTTTTTTTCTTCTTCTAATTTTCTAAAATATTCATCTTTGATATAAAAGAAAAAATGACTTTTACATTTAGAACAACCTTCTAGTAATTCTTTACTTCCATCAGGATATAAAGTTCCGCAATGAACACATTGATGCATAAATATATGTTAGAAATAAGTATATAAAAACTTATTGTAAAAGAAATTTATTATTTTATATAATTTTTATTTTCTTAACATTAACTCGACTTTACTAGGATCTTTTTTAATTTGTTTAACAATTGTAGCAGGCCCTATAATTGTTAAACCTTCCCTTCCTTTAGATATAACATTTGCTAAGTTACTTCTTAATCTATCAAAAAATCCTTTATTTTCGTTTGTTGGTGTTAATACAGCTAATTCCACACCTTTAAATCCCTTTATTCTTCCAGCTAAAGCCATAGTACTTTGAATTAAAGATGATTCTTCTATAGGAGAAAGTCTTCCTTGCAAAATAACAATTTTGTTTTCTAAGATTAAATCAAGAATTTTTTTTATTCTTTCCTGACTTGGCAATCTTTCTAATTCACTATAAGTGATAAATCTTATTGTTAGTCCAGCAATTTTCGCTGCCATTTTATTTTTATTTTTATTTTTTCTTATTTTTCATAATTATAATTTTTTTAATAATCTAAATAATGCTTCATAAAATTCTTCTATGTTTGTACCAAATTTTGCTGATATTCCAACAACTTCGTACTCTGGAAAAGCTGCTTCAATTTTCTTTATATCTGCTTTTTTTAAATCGATCTTATTAGCTACTATTAATACAGGAATTTTCCTAGCTACTAAATTTCCTATAATTGTTATATTAACTTGACTGTAAGGATTTTGTGTTGCATCTAAAACAACAACAACTAAGTCCATATCATCTAACCATTGTATAGCTTCTATTACTCCTTGAGTTGCTTCTTTTGCTCTTTTTTGAGCTTCTTTTTCTTTTAAACCATACTTCAAAAATTCTTCATAATCTATTCTTGTTGCAATTCCCGGAGTATCTATTAATTTAAAAATCATCTTCTTATTTTTATAATTAATTTCTACTTTTTCTTTAAATTGTACTTTCCTTGTTTCATGCGGTATTTTTGAAACTTCTCCTAATTCTTCACCAGTCCAATCTTTACAGATTCTATTTGCTAAACTTGTTTTTCCTGCATTAGGAGGGCCATAAAAACCTAATTTTAATTCTCTTCTATTCCTAAAAATGTTATTAAGTATTCTTTTAAAAAAATTTTTTATTATTTTTATTACCATTTTTAATTTCTCTTTTTTATTCAAATTTCAAAATTTTTAGGTTTTTAAATATATCTTATTTATTTATTATTTTTTATGTTTTATTTTGAATATTTTTTTGTTTTATTGCTCTTTTTGAAAAAATCTTAGATATGTCTAAAGGTATTATGCTTTTCCCTTGATATTTATTTATTACATAAGAAATTTGTTCACTTGACCAGCCCGTTTTACTTAACTGTTGTTTTATTGTATTATATGTCATTCCTTGATGTATAGCATTATTAATATATAGTAATAGATTATAAATATCATTTCTATTTTTAAATAATTTGGATTCGTAATGAATTCTATACCACTGAGATATTAAGATATAAGAAATAAAAGCACAAATCAATATAAAAGACCATAATATCCATGCAATAGTCCATGGTTTACAATCACTTCTACAATTTTTCCAATTCTCCTCTTTTTCCTTTTCACAAATTTTGTTATAATTACACTTTTCTAATAGAAAATCTATTTCAATTTCTTCTAAAGTTGGAGATATATATAAATTAAGATCTTTATATTTAATTTCACCAAAGTAAAAGAAGGTTATTTCTCTTTCTTTTATATCATCAAAAATTATAGAAAAAGAATTGTTTAATTGTTTTGTATTATTATAAGAAGAGTATAAATCAAAATTTACTCCTTTAATAGCATCTGGAAAAATTAAATAATTTTTTATTTCTCTTGAAATTTCTTCTTTTGGGGATATTTTTAATCGAAATATTCCTAAAATTTGTTCTATTGAATTATCATAATATGCATAAAGATATTCTCCTTGCATATACATAATAATATTATCCTGCTGCCAGCCGGCAATTGCTTTTTTATATTCTTCTTCTCTTTCTTCAGAATAATTTCCTAAATCTTCTAATTCTTCTAAATCATTTAAATTTATTCTTTCGTAATTTACATAATAAGGAAGATTTTCTTTTAGTGTTATATTTATCTTATAGGGAATTTTTAAACTTAATAATTTTACTGCAATTTCTTCATATTTTTTTTCGTCTCCTCCTGCAGCATTATAATCTATTTGAATTTCATCTAATTGTCTTGTTATATTATCAATATTTAAAACTTTCTTTATATATGGTTGATACTGCGAAGGAAAAGAACTTATCTGTAAAGTTAAGTTTTGCAATCTTTTTTTGTAAATATCTATTGTTGAATTTATTTTTTCTTTTGGAATAGAAATATTTATATTAAAATCCTTTTCGCTCATTAAACCTTCAGAATCTATAACAGAAACCTTTATTTTAAAATTTGAAGAAGAAACATTCATGAAGGTATATTCTATACTATTATTAGTTGTTTCTATACTTTTATTTGGATCAAAATTCCAGATATATTTAACTATGCTTTTATTGTTTAGTGCTTGTGCTTGAACATAAAATTTTGTTGGATATGCTAAAAATGCTTTTTTTGGATATAAGTCTTTTATTATAGGAAAAGATAAAATTTTAATTGTTTCATTAAAAATTTTTTTATTTCCTATGTAAATTTCTATTGTGTGGTTTCCATATTGAGATGGTAATGAAAAATTTGCTTCATCTAGATTTAAAATAGTGTAATTAAAAGATATTTTAGATTTTTCTATATTTGTTTCGTAAATTTTATTTGTTGAAGAATAACCGCCTAATTCATTATATTCAATTGAAATATTAGATATTTTTATATTTATAGGAACATTTGCTTTGAAATTTATTGGAATTACACAACCATCCTTATTTTCAATACAAGAAGAATCATAATATTCTTGAATGTAATTCATTATATAATCTTTTAAGTAAGAGTCTTCTACTTTTATTTTACCTATATTATCAAAAACATAAGATTCTGCAAAGATAGAATAATCATAAGAAAAATCTTCTGGAATTTGTTCAGGATTCCCATAAAAACCACATTTTTCTCCAGATGATTCTCTTTTAATTTTATAGTCGCCTAAAGAATTTGTTTTTTTTATACAGATAAAATAAAAATCTTCATTATAATTCATGTCTTCATTTTTTAAAGAAATGTTACAAAAATATTCTCCCTCTTTTATATTTTTTGTAAAATCTAAAGTACATCTTCCTAGTTCTTCTCCATCTAAATTAAAAATGGACATTCTTATGTTATTTTCATACTTTGAATTGTTAATAATATATGCACCTAAGTTATAATATTTTGATGGTTTTAATTTTATTCTTTCACAATAATAATTATCTTGAGATAAAGAAACTAAAGTCGAAGAAGATAGATTACTAAAACAACCATAATTTTTACTATCAGAACAGATTATAGAAGAAGAAAATTTGTCCGATCTCCATTCTATTTCTTTATCATATAATAAATCTATTTCTAGAGGATTTTCACATGAATACTGGTTTGTTACTTCCATATCAAAACTAAATTTTGATATAGAGCTTATTTTATCCCCAACTAATTTAAAAGCAAGTGTATAACTTTCCCCTTTTTGAAGAGTAATGCTTTTTTCTTCCAAATCTATATTAGAAGTTTTATAATAAGGGATACAATTATAAGAATTACAAAAAAAATCTTCACCATAATTTAAAGAATTTAATAATATTAAATCAAATAAATTAATAGAACCGTTAATTTTAGAATTTCCTTTGATTAATAAATCATAATATTCGTCTTTAACAGATATATTTATCCATCCTTGTAAATTTTCTCCAGGTTTGTATTCTTTTTTTATGTCATAAGAGAGATTACCTAAATGTATATAAGCATTTGCTAAAAAAAAGTTATAAAAAAAATTATAAAATAATATTATTAAAAATAAAAAAAATATAAATAATCTCTTTTTCCCCATCTTTTATTAAAAGAAAATATTCTTTTTAAATTTTATTAAGCGGATAATTTTATTTAAAATAAAAATCAAAATTATTTAAATAAAAATCAAAAATTTATTTAAATATAAACTAAAAAATATTTTTTATAATAGAAATATTTAAAAATAGTTCCATATTAAAGATTTATTATAATAAAAATTTGTAATAAAAAATAGACGGAAAATAAATGGTTCCAACAAAAGTTTTTTTTACCAAAGGAGTTGGAAGGCATAGAGAAAGATTAGCAAGTTTTGAAGCAGCATTAAGAGATGCTGGAATTGAAAAATGTAATTTAGTATATGTTTCTAGTATCTTTCCTCCTAATTGTAAAATAATAAGCAAAGAAGAAGGGATAAAACAATTAAAACCAGGAGCAATAACATATTGTGTAATGGCAAGAATGGAATGTAATGAAGCAAACAGATTAATAGCAGCAAGTATAGGATGTGCCATACCGGCAGATAAATCAACTTATGGTTATTTATCTGAACATCACTCTTTTGGAGAAACAGATGAAAAAGCAGGAGAATATGCAGAAGATTTAGCAGCAGAGATGTTAGCAACTACTTTAGGAGTAGAATTTGATCCAAATAAAAGTTATGATGAATTAAGAGAGATATGGAAAATATCAGACAAAATCGTTAAAACAACAAATATAACTCAATCTGCTATTGGAAAAGCAGGTATTTGGACAACTGTTATTGCAGCAGCTGTTTTTGTTCCTGAAGATAATGAAACTTTAGGTTTTAATAATAGTACAAAAAAAGAATAATAATACAAAAAAAGAATGTATCAAAAACAATAAAGACCAAAATAATAAAATAATTTTGATACTAAAATATTATAACAAATTTTTATTAATTTTTAGGTATCTTTTTACTATTTTATCCTGTTTGATTATTAATTCTCACAATACAGGAAACTCTTCTTATTTTATACATACATCTTAATGAAATTGAAGGATTAGAGAAATATAAATCAAAATTCAACAACCTTCGCCTCTTAAATAAACATATTCGATATAATAATCTATAATAATTTTACTACCGGAAAAATAATTATCCTTTTATCAATATTGGGCAAATTGTGAAAATTACTTTTTGATTTATTCTTTCATCTTATTTAGAATCAAAGAAGAAAAGTCGTAATTTTTTATTATGTTTTTTCTAGAGGAAAGAACTATTTCCATATCTTCAATATTATTTTTCATTCCATCTTTTATTTTATTTAAAAAATTTTCGCATTCTTCTAAATTTTCATGAAAAGAAATTATAATATTAATTTTTTTACTTATATCCAAACTTTCAGAAAAAAAAATTATTTCTGGGCTAGATTTTATAAAATTTATTAATTTTTCTAATTCTTTCTTATTAGAATAATCTTTCCATTTATATAAAATAGTCATTTGTACATTTAAATTAAATTTTTCTAAATTAATTCTTGGAATATATTCTTTTATTATATTCTCTTTTTCTAACCTTTTTCTTATTTTAAATATTGTTGGTCTTGAAGTTTTTAATTTCCTTGCTATTTCTTGATCAGAAACTTTACAATTAATTAATAGTTCTTTTAAAACTTCTTTTTCTCTCTTTGTTAGCTTTTCCATAATTTAATTATATACTAATTATTTATAAATTTTTTTATTTTTTATTCAAAAAGTATCTTTTTTTTAAAAAAATTGGAAAAAAAGTATATAAAAATAACATATAGTTTTTTTATACTTATTAAATTTTCTGTTATTAATATAAAATGAAAATCCAACCTATTGGAGAAAGGGTATTATTAAAAATAGAAAAACAAAAAGAAGAAAAAACAAAATCGGGATTATATTTACCAAAATCCGACGAAGATAAAAAAGAAGGAATAGTAATGGAGGTTGGAAAAGATAAAGAAGGAAAAGACCTTCCATTAAAAAAAGGAGATAAAGTTTTATATTCAGGTTATAGTAATGAAGAAATAGAAATTGATAATGAAAAATATGTTATTGTAGAGTTTAAAGATATAATAGCAAAAGTAGAAGATTAAAATGGCAGACGCAAAACAAATCATTTATGGAGAAAATGCAAGGCAAGCTTTAATGAAAGGTATAGACAAAGTTGCTAATACTATAAAAGTAACTTTAGGACCTAAAGGTAGGAGTGTAATTCTTGATAAATATTCTCCATTAATTTCTAATGATGGTGTAACAATAGCAAAAGAGATAGAATTAAAAAATAAATTTGAAAATATAGGGGCTAAATTAATAAGAGAAATTTCTTCTAAAACACAAGATGATGCTGGAGACGGAACAACTACTGCAATAATATTAGGTCAAGCTATATTAAAAGAAGGAATAAAAAATATTACTGCTGGTTCAAATCCTATAGAAATTAAAAGAGGAATTGAAAAAGCAGTAAATAAAGTGATAGATTATATTAAAAATGAAAGTGTTTCAGTAAAAGATAGAAAAATGATTTCTCAGGTAGCAAGCATTTCTGCTAATAATGATGAATCAATAGGAAATTTGATTGCAGAAGCAATGGAGAAAGTAGGAAATGACGGTGTTATAACAGTAGAGGACAGCAAGAGTACAGAAACAACTTTGGATATAGTAGAAGGAATGCAATTTGACAAAGGGTTTATTTCTCCTTATATGGTAACTAATCATGAAAAAATGATATGCGAATTAGAAGATCCTTATATATTGATTACAGATAAAAAAATAAGTTCAGTTAAACATATAATCAACATTTTAGAAAAAGTTGTTCAAGAAGGAAGATCTTTATTAATAATTGCAGATGATGTTGAGGGAGAAGCATTAGCTGCTTTAATAATTAATATACTAAAGGGGACATTAAAAGTTTGTGCTGTTAAAACTCCTGGTTTTGGAGACGAAAAAAAAGAAATATTAGAAGATATTGCTATTTTGACTGGAGGAATTGCTATAACAGAAGAAAAAGGGTATAAATTAGAAGATATAGAAGAAGAAGTTTTAGGAAGTGCTAGAAAAGTTATTGTTACAGATGAAAAAACAACTATTATAGAAGGAAAAGGAAATACAAAAGATATCGAAAAAAGAATAAAGTCAATAGAAGCTCAAATAAAAAATACAGATTCAAATTATAAAAAAGAAGATTTAAGAAAAAGATTAGCAAAATTAAGTAAAGGAGTAGCTGTAATTAAAGTAGGAGCTTCTACAGAAACTGAACTAGAAGAAAAGAAATTAAGAATAGATGATGCTTTAAATGCTACAAAAGCTGCAATAGAAGAAGGAGTAGTTGTAGGGGGTGGTGTAACATTATTAAGATCAAAAGAGATATTGGAAAAAGAAAACATTACTAAAGAATTTTTGGGTGACGAAAAAATTGGTCTTGAGATTTTAAAAAAAGTTTTAGAGGAACCTTTAAGACAAATAGCTAGAAATTCTGGAAAAGATGAAATGGAAGTTTTAGTTAAAGTAAAAGAAAATAAAAATAAAAATTTTGGATATAATGCTAAAAAAGATTGTTATGAAGATTTATTTGAAAATGGTGTAATCGATCCAACAAAGGTTGTAAGATGTGCTTTACAAAATGCGGCTTCAATAGCCGGGTTGGTTTTAACAACAGAAGCATTAATTACAGATTTTGATGAAAAAAAAGATAAAATTACAGAAACTATTATAATTTAAATTTAATTAAATAATAAAAAAGAAGGTAAAATGTTTGAAGATATATTTGATGAAATAAAAAGATTAAAAAGAGAAATTGATAAAAACTTTAATCAATTTTTTAATAATAGATTAGATTTAGAATTAGAAGAAGAAATGTCTGGAATGAAAAAACCTCTTTCAGAAATGGAAGAGACAGAAAAAGATTTAATATTAAGATTTGAAATTCCTGGAGTTGATAAAAAAGATATACATTTAAATATAACAAAAAATAAAGTTGAAATAAGAGCAGAAAAGAAAAAAGAAGAAAAAATAGAGAAGAAAGGATTTTTTAAATCAGAAAGAATTTATAATGGATTTTATAGAACAATGATACTACCTTGCGAGGTAATACCAGAAAAAGCAAAAGCAAAATATAAAGATGGAATTCTTGAAGTTATTGTTCCAAAAACAAAAGATGATAAAAAAACAAAAATAGAAATAGAATAAATTTATTTTTTCCATATAACAGTATTAATTATATATTTAATCATATTTTCAAATGCTTTTTTTTCATTTTCTTCTATTGTTACTCTATTTAAATTTTCACAATAAACATAATAAGAATTTTTTTCTTTCCAACCTTTCATAATATACTTCTTTTCATTAACATATAGTACTTCTATCTTATCATAAATTTCTGGTTTTTTTAATTCCCCAAAAATATCCTGTAATATTTTTATTAATAAATTATTCATATAAAATAATAAAAAATTGGATATAAAAAAATAATTATTTTTTATTATATAAAAAAGAAAAATATATAAAAATAAATTAATTCTTTATTAAATGAAGGATTTAAATGAAATAGAAAAAGAAATTTATCTTGAAATAAAAAAGATCAAAAAAATTATAAAAAAAGGAAAGATTAAAAATGTTTTATTACAAATACCAGATTTTTTAAAACCTTATGCTTCTTCTATTGTAGATAGATTAGAAGAATCTTTAAAAGATAAGATTAATTTTTTTATTTGGTTTGGAAGTTGTTATGGTGCTTGTGATATACCATGTTTACCTAAAAATATAAAAATAGATTTATTGATTCAATTTGGTCATACTAAGTTCTCTAATTAATTTTTTATTAAAACCGAAATATTTAAAAATCCTTATTTGTATTTATTTTTGAAATTGAGTTATTTAATGTTACTATCAATTAGTAATAAAATTATAATATTTTCTCAATTTAAAAGGATCTTATTTGAAAATGAAAGAAAATGAATTAGAAGAAATCGGAAGAGAAGGAAATTATATTATTTATAGGAATGAAAAAGAGATAGTTGTTTGTGATAAAAATAATTTTGTTATAACAAGATATAATATAAGAAAAGAAGAAATAAAAGATGAAATAAAAAAAACAATAGCAATATTATCTATTGGTTTTTCTTTATTAAGCCCTTTTTTCTTTTTTGGAAATAAAAAAAATTATATAAATAATCTTGAAAATAAAGTAATTGCAGAAAAAAATTATGAAATTGAAGGTAAAAATAATAAAATAAATTTAGAGTATAAAATAAGTTATAAAAATAAAGAAGAAGAAGAATTTAAAAAATATCTTTCTGAAAAGTTTGATAAAAAAAGTAATCATAAATATATCCCTTCTTATATAAGTAATGCTTTTGTTAAATCAGTGATTTATGTAGAATCTGGATACAATCCTAACGTTATAAGTAATAAAAAAGCAATGGGATTACCACAAACATATTACTCAACATGGAAAGAGGTATTTCCTAATGATAGTTATAGTGATTTTTTAAAGGGAATTAAAGATAAAAATAAAAGTGAAGAGTTTGTTTTTAAATACTGTTCATTAATAGATAATATATTAAATGAAAAAATGCCTTTTTATAAAAATTTGAATAATGATTTGAAACTAGAATATATCTGTGCAGCTTATAATTGGGGTATAGGAAACTTAATAAAAAATAACTTTGACCTTTCTAAAGCACCAAAAGAAACAAAAAATTATATAGTTAAAATTAAAAAGAAGTATTATAATTTAATATAAAACATATTTTTTTAAATAGAAAAATTTATAAAAATATTTATTTATTTTTAATAATTAAATAAAATAAATTGAAAAAAACAAACGGAGGTAAAAAATGGAAAAAAAACAAGCTATGGAGTTAGTTGAAGAATATGAAAAAAAACAAGGTAGAAATCCAGAGAGAGTAAATAAATTTAGAGAAGGATATGACTTGAAATCTGGAGATAGATTTATTGATGTAAAAATAGGAACAGAAAGAGACAAGGATCTTTTATTGAGTTTAACAAAATTTAAAAAATTGGGAAAAAATATAATAAATTATTATGTCTACCTTGTGATAGAAGGAGAAAAACCAAAGTTAAAAATTCTTGAACCAGAGTTTCTTTTAAGAAACTTTAAATTGCTAACTTTAATGAATGTAAAAGGTAATTCCTTGAGAAGAGTTAAAGCAGAAGAATTATAAATTTTAATTGATTTAGGAGGTATATCCCCTCCTTTTTCTTTTTTATTTTTTAATAAAATTTAAAATTTCCATTTTTCTAAAAATAAAATGATAAAAAACAAAAAGATAAATAAAAATTTTATAAAACATTTTTATGACGCAGAAAAAACTGCTAATTACCTATTAGGAAAGAATTTATGTAGAAAGATAAATGGAAAGATATTAAAAGCAAAAATAGTAGAAACAGAAGCTTATTTTGATGAAAAAGATCCTGCTTCAAGAGCCTGTAAAAATGGAGATTTAAAAGAAACAATGAAAATGAAAGCTGGAACAATTTTAGTTTATGGTGTCCACAATAATTGGCTTATTAATATTGTAACAGGAAAAAAAGGAAAAGCGCAAGCTGTTTTAATTAGGGCAGTAGAACCATTGAATTTCAAAGCAAAAACAAACGGTCCAGGTTTATTAACAAAATCGCTTTTTATAGATAAAAAATTTCATAAAAAAAATATTTTCGATTGTAAAGAACTTTATTTAGAAATAGAAAAGAAAGATAAAAGAAAAAAAGAATTTAAAGTAGAAAAAGATTTTAGAATTGGGGTAAAGAAAGATTTATATAAAAAGTTAAGATTTTATATTAAAGGAAATGATTATATAAGTAAAAAAGATGATTAAAAAAAATAAAAAAATTAAAGCACTTGTTCTTTATTCGGGTGGTGTAGATTCAAGATTAGTCTGTAAAATTTTACAAGAACAACTAAAAATAGAGGCAATAACTTTTTTATTGCCTTTCATAAAAAAAGAAAAATTAGAAAAATCTCTTTATTTTTTGAATAAAGAAAAAATAAAATATGAATTAATAGATGTTACAAAGGGAAAATTATTCAAAGAATATATAAATATAATAAAAAAACCTAAGTTTGGAAGAGGAACTGCATTAAATCCTTGTATAGATTGCCATATTTTTTTATTAAAAAAAGCAAAAGAATATTCCAATAAGAAAAAAATAAAAATAATAGCTACAGGAGATGTATTAAATGAAAGACCATTTTCACAAACAAAAAAATCTCTTTTATTAATAGATAAAGAAATTGGTTTTGATGTTTTAAGGCCGTTATCAGCAAAACTTTTACCAGAAACTATTTATGAAAAAGAAAAATTAGTAGATAGAGAAAAATTTTTTTCTATACAGAGTAGGAGTAGAAAAAAACAAATTGAATTAGCAAAAAAATATAATATAGAATTTATTAATCCTGCTGGAGGATGTTTATTATGCGAAAAAGAGTATTGTAAAAAATTATTTCCTTTATTAAAAAAGAATAATATAACTTTTCATGATATAGAATTATTATCTATTGGAAGGCATTTTTTTTCCAATAAGATAATATTAGGGAGAAATAAAGAAGAAAATATGATTTTAGAAAAAGAAAAAGGAATCAAAATAATTCCTATAGGAAAAGGTCCAAGCGCTCTTGTTAAAAATAAAAAGTATATAAAAAAGGCAAAAGAATTAATAAGAAGATATTCTAAGAATAAAATAGAAAAATTTATTATAAAATATTAAAATATTTTTTATTTCTTATTTTTTTCGGTAGCCCACTTAGTTAATAACATTACTGCAATAACTCCTAAAATAGTTATTATAATTGCAGCAATATATTCATAATAATAGGCTTCTTTATTCAAATTTAATCTTTTTACAATATTATTAACAGATTTTTCAATTGGAGTTCTCCATGTTAATGCTATGAGGAAAGCAAATGCTCCACTAATCGCAGTTACTATTTGTTTTTTAAATTCTCTTTTGAATTCGCTCGCAGACTCTTTTGCTTTTTGTTTAATTTTTTCAGTTAATTTTTTTTGAATTTCTTTTTGAATTTCTTTCTTTATTTCTTCTTTCTGTTGTAAAGTTAATTTATTACTTTCTTTTTCACTTTCCATTTTTAAAAAATAAAAAGATTATTTATAAATTTATTTATGTATTATAATCTTATTATAATATTATTTTATTATCTTCAATTTTTCCTTCTTTTATTAGTTTATTATTAATATAAATTTTATAATATTTAACCTCTTTGTTTTTTATTTCTATCGTAAGTCCATTTATATTTTCTTCATATGAAGTTTCTATCATTATTTTTAATATGTCTTTATCTATAAAAGTTTCTGCATACAATTCTTCTCTCATAATCCACCATTTTGCAACTTCTTTTAAAGTTGTTCTCCAAACATTCTTATCTTTCTGATAATCCAAAAATTTTTTTAATATTTTAAGATTTTTTTCATGTGGTAATTTTTCTATATGACTTAAAAGAACAAAAACTCCTTCATTATCATAATAGATATCAAATCTTTTCTTTAATATATTATATCTATTTCTTTCAAATATAGGAATTCTCGATTCCCAAAAAAAATCTCCATTTGTTATAATTTCTATAAGAGATAATTCACTAATATGAAAAGGATAAAATAAAGATTCCGCTATTCTTTTATTATTCATTAATATCCAAGGAGAAACTCTAATACTTGAATCATAAAGAAATTTTTCTTCGTCTAAAATTTTAAATGTTTTTTTATCTATACCAAATGCCGGAGCCCTAAAACCTTTAATTTCCAATTCAGATTTTTCTAATATTTCTTTTCCTAAGAGAATCCTTCTCTTTTGTTCAGAGTAAGGAAGATTAGATAATTCTTTATAATTATTTTTTATAAGTATAGATTTTCTTCTTGAAAAATGAGTTAAACCATGCTGTGCTATTTCATTTCCTAACCCTTCTTGCTTTTTTAGATAAACTCCTAAGTCGTTATCTTTTGTTATTTTATATATATTTTTATAATAAGGAATGACAAATAATGTTGTTTTAATATTGTAATCGTTAAGTAAATCCATAACTTTTTTTAATTCATCTAAATTTGTTAAAGCATCAATATCATCTATTGTAAATACTAAAACTCCTTTATAATCATTCGGCCATAATCCTATATTAATATTTTCATCAGAATTAAATAAAATTGCTGGTCCGAATAAAATATTTCTGTAATAAAAGAAAAATAAATAAAATAAAAAAGCGATAATAATAAGAATAATAATTTTTATAATTTTTCTTTGTTTAAGTAATTTTTCCATAAGAAAAAAATTGAAGAGAATTTAAAAATCTTTTCTTTTATAATTTTATTACTTTATTCAAATATCTTTTTAATTTTGTTCAACGCCCGCACCCGGAGTCGAACCGGGAAGCCCAAGAGGGCCAGGTGCTCCAGACCTGTGCACTACCGTTATGCGATGCGGGCATAAGATAAAAAATAAATTTTATTTCATTTCTATTTTTATACTTACACTTCTAGGAAAAGAAGTTCTCATTATAGAATGTAAAACTCTTTCATCAGAAGGCAATTCTATTAATCTTTTAAATATTCTCATCTCAAATCTATCAAAAGTAGCAGTTCCATTTCCACATGGACTTTTTCTTGTTGTTATTTTTAATTTTCTTGTAGGCAAAGGTATTGGCCCAGAAATAGGAGTCCCCATTTTATTAGCAATATTTTTTATATTATTACAAATATCATTAAGAGCATCAATATCATAACTACTTAATTTTATTCTTACTTTTGCCATAATTCTTTATGTTAAAGTTAATTTAAAAATCTTACTTTTAATAAAAAATTTATTTTGCTACTTTTTTTACTGCTTGGGCAACAATTTTTACAACATCTCTATCTTTTATAGAAGGTAAAATTTTATTTATCTCTGGTTTAATCATATTTGCTAAAGCTTCTGCTGCTGCTATTTTCATTTTATCTGTTATTTTTTTTGCTCTTACATCAAGAGCGCCTCGAAATACTCCTGGAAATGCTAAAGCATTATTAATTTGATTTGGAAAATCACTTCTTCCAGTAGCTATAATATAAGCACCAGCTTCTTTTGCATCTTTTGGGAAAATTTCTGGAATTGGGTTAGCCATAGCAAAAACAATTGCTTTTTTATTCATTTTTTTTATCATTTCTTTTGTCACTATATTTCCTTTTGATAATCCTATTAAAACATCTCTTCCTTGTATAGCTTCTTTGATTCCACCATCAATATTTTCCTTATTTGAAATTTTTAATAATTCTTTTTTGTATTTATCTAAATCTTTTCTATTTTTACTTATTATTCCTTTGATATCACAAAGAATTATATTTTTTGCCCCATATCTATATAATAATTTTGCTACAGCAGTTCCAGCTGCTCCCGCTCCTATAATTGCTATTTTTATTTCAGAAATTTTTTTATTTACTAATTTTAAAGAATTAATTAATGCTGCTAAAACAACAATAGCAGTTCCATGTTGATCATCATGCATTACAGGAATTCCTATATTTTGTAATCTCTTCTCAATTTCAAAACATTCCGGCGCTTTATAATCTTCTAAATTTATCCCCCCAAAAACAGGAGAGATTTTCTTAATTATCTTAACATTTTCTTCTATATCTTTTGAATCAATGCATATTGGAAAGGCGTCTATTCCTGCAAGCTCTTTGAAAATAGCACATTTTCCTTCCATTACAGGAATTGCTGCAAAAGCTCCTATATCTCCTAATCCTAAAACAGCGGTTCCGTTACTAATAACAGCAACAGAATTACTTTTTATAGTATATTTGTAAACATCATTTTTATTAATATAAATTTTTTTGCATGGTTCTGCTACACCAGGAGTATAAGCAAGAGAAAAATTTTTTTTTGTTTTTAATTTTACTTTTGATTTTATAATTAATTTTCCTCTAAGTTTTTCATGTAATTTAAGAGATTCTTTTTTTATATTCATATTTTAACACATATATAAAAATTTATAAATATATGTTTTGTCTTTTTATTATGGAAAAAGATATTGGAAGAATAAAGAAAAATCAAAATACAGATATTGTTATAAGAATAGATGATTTTGGAGGAAAGAAAGGAATAACAATCAGAGAGTTTAGTTCTAATGAAAGATATACAGGTTTTACAAAATCTGGTACAAGAATACCAGCTGAAAAATTTTTAGAATTTAAAGAAATTATTAATTCTATAGATTCAGATGATTTAAAAGAAGAAGTCAAGGAATAATAATTTTTTCTAAAAAAATTTATAAGTATAAAAATTATTAAAAATAAAATGAAAATTTTAATTACTCTTTTATTTATAATAATATTAACAATTTTTTTAGGAATAACTTTAATAATTTTTATGAAAAAATTAAAAATTTCTAAGAGTATAATAAAAGAATCTTTATTAATACTTATTTTATGTATATTTGGAGAAATTCTTGCAGGAATAATATTAAGCGATATAGAAAAGTTTCTAAATCTATTGCCTGGGGTACTTATTTTAGTTCCGATTGTTTCTGGAACAAGAGGTAGTTTGATGGGAATTTTTTGTTCTAGATTAACAAGTGCTTTACATTTAGGTTCTATTGAGGCAAATTTTAAAAAAGCTTTTTTTTTAAAAGACAATAATTTTAAAGAAAATGTTTTTGGTGTTTTATTTCTTACTATATTAATTGCTATTTTAAGTGGGGCTATGGCACATTACTTATGCATATTATTTAAATTTCCATCAGCCGGATTGTTTAAATTTATATTTATAGTTTTAATAGCAAGTTTTCTTTCAGATTTTACTTTAATAATTACAGGAACAATAATTTCTTTTTTTAGTTTTAGAAAAGGATTTGACCCAGATAATTTATTATTTCCTTTAAATACAACTATAAGCGATATAATTTCTATATTATTTTTAGTTTTATCTGTCAGAATTTTGGTATGATAAAATTTAAATATTTAAATAAATATAATATATAGAAAAATGGAACAAAAAAATGTAAAAGAATTAATAACTAAAATAAAAGATTTATCTGTTTTAGCAGTAGATTTAGCATACTGTTCTGTTTTATTTTCTGATAAAGATTTAGCGAAAGAAGTTTCTTCTATATCAAGAAAAATAGATGATTTAAGAGATAATATTGAAAAATCTACATTAAAAGCTGCTACTTCTGGAGTGAATGAAGAAAAGCTTATTGGAATCTTAAGATTAGCATCTTATTCAGAAAGAATTTCTAATATTGCAGAAGAATTGGCAAAAACTGTTTTAAAAGGTCAAGTACACGAAATAGAAAAAAAGTCCTTAAATGAAGCAGAAGAAAATTTTGTTAGGATAAAAATAAAAAGAATAGATTCTAATAAAAATGTTTCGCAATTTGGAAAAGATAATAAGATTTGGATTGTTACTATAAAAAGAAAGAAAACATGGATACATCATCCTAAAGCAGAAGAGAATTTATTAGCAGGAGATTTAGTTTATGGCGTTAGACAATAGATATTTTATTAATTTATTCTTATCCATCAATTTTTCTTTTCCAATAACCATATCTTTTATTTTAAATTTTTTAGTTTTTATTTCTTCTTCTCCTACAAATATAACATAAGGAATTTTATAATAATTTGCATATTCTAAAGCTTTAGATGGTTTTCCATACATAATGCTGCAATAAATTTTATTTTTTCTTAATTCTTTTAATAAGTTTATAGATTCTTTATCTTGATTTAAACTTATTACTAAAACAAAATTTTCTTTTGTTTCTATTTTTGCTAATTTTGATAATCTTTCTAATCCAAAAGAAATTCCTGTAGATTGAATATTATCTATCATGTATGAACCTCCAGCGATTATTGTTTCTTTCATTTCATTACTTTTTATCTCAAAAACATTACCGTTATAATAAGAAAGACCTCTTGCCAAATTAGGTAAGAAATTAACTTTTACGCCATATAAATTACACCAATCTTTTAATTCTATTATTTCTTTATAAGAAGGATATTTTTCAAAAAAAGATTCTTTTTGTTTAAAAATCTCTAAAATTTTTTCTGCATTATATTTTTTTAATTTTAATCTTACCTCTTCTTCAGTAATTTTGTCTAACTTATCTATTTCTCTTATTACCTCTTCTTTATTTTTTATTTCTTCAGAATCTAAAATTTCATTAAGTAACTTTCTGTTATTTATATAAATAGTTGCCTTTACATTTAATTCATCTAAAATATTTTTTGCTAAAGATAAAATTTCTGCTTCATCTTTAATTGTTGATCCTACAATATCTACATCACATTGTGTAAATTGTCTAAATCTATTGCTTGACGTAGGTTCATCTCTAAAAACTTCCCCAATTTGATATCTTTTAAATGGCAATTTTTTATTTTTATATAATCTTTTTAATTGAAATGTTAGTTCATATCTTAAAGCAAGATTCCTTTTTCCTTTATCTTGCAGTTTAAAAATATCTGATATCACTTCATCATTTTGATTGTTACCTTTAACAAAATCTTCGTACTCTATTATTGGAGTTTCAACTGGAGAAAATCCATACAATTTAAAATTTTTTATTAAAATTTCTTTAACTTTTTCTCTTATTCTTGCTTCTTCTCCATCAATATCCTTAAATCCTTTTACATTTTCCATCTTTATTTTATTCTTTAACATTTATTTTTTAAGGGCGGAAGGAGGGAGTCGAACCCTCTTCTAGCGGGCCACAGCCGCTCGTACTAAACCGTTATACTACATCCGCCATTTCATAATTAATTAAATAAGAAGAATTTAAAAATCTATCAGAATATTAAAATTAATAAATATATTATAATTAATAGTATTTTTAATTTCTAAAACTTATTTTCAGAATGGAAAATTTCATATTTTCTTAAAATATTTTCAACTTCCTTCTTTGATTTTTTCATATTATTTAATCTTTCTTTTTTTGATTTTTTTCCTTTTTCATATTCAATTTTTGCTATTAAATAATCATATTGCTTTTTTGCCAAAGAATAAAAATTCGATATTTTTTCTTTTTTTTCTTGTGGTAAATTACTAATCATTTTATTTAATAATCTATAATGAATTAAGAAATTTTCTGGTATTTTATCTTTTTCTAATTCTTCGAAATCATTATAAAATATTTTTAATATACGCCTTTCTAAATTTACCCCATTTATATAAACATAATCTAAGTTTTTACTTTCCTTTTTCATTTTTCTAAATTTTTTGTTCCTATATGAAAAAATCCTTCATAAATTAAACCAAGATATTCTTTATCATCCAAAAATTCATTGAAATATTCATTATAAATAGGATTTTCCTCAATTAAACTCATTTTATTTTTATTTTTTATAATATTAGAATTTAATCTATTCCTTCTTAAATAATTTTTATCTAATAAACTGTAGTCTATATTTTCGTGTAATTTTAATTCTGTTATCTCTTCTATATTACCAAAATAATTTTTTTGATTTGAGATTAATTTAGAATTAATCTGTTTTAAAGATAACCCTTCTCTTTCAAGGATTTTTTCCCATTTCTGAAAAATTTTCAGTTTTTCTTCTTCCATTTTAAAAAAATTAAAACGATAAAACAAGTTTATAAATATTATTGTTTTTAAATAAACATGAAATTTATATCTTTATGGTTAAGTTTAGTGTGTATAGTTTTTTTTATTTTTCAATTCGTTTTTCCTAATTTTACAAATGCCTTTATTTTAAATCAACAAAGTTTTATTCAACCATATAGATTTGTTATTTCTATTTTTTTACATGGAAATTTTGAACATTTAATTTTTAATTTATTTGCATTAATTATGTTTGGATTGATTCTTGAAAGTCTAATTGGAAGTAAAAAATTTCTTTTTGTTTTTTTTGTTTCTGGGATTTTAACAAATTTAATTACAGTAAATTTTTATAACTCTTCTCTCGGAGCATCTGGAGCAATTTATGGAATATTAGGAACTTTAACTATAATTCGCCCATTAATGACGATATGGGTTTTTTCTTTACCTATGCCAATGTTTTTTGCTGCAATAATTTGGATTATTTTGAGTATTATTGGAATTTTTAATCCTATAGATAATATAGGACATATTGCTCATTTATCTGGAATATTATTTGGATTTATTTTTGGTTTAGTATTTAGATTAAAAAATAATAACAAAAGAAATAAAATAAAAATAGAAAAAATAAATATTCCAGAAGAAGAAATAAGATTATGGGAAGATTATTATTTTAAATAAATATTTAAAAGATTAAAATATATTTTAAATTTTAATAATTTTTAAAAAATCTTTTTTCCATTTTTAAAAATGATTTATGATTATAAAAACTTAGAATTTTTCTTTTATGATAATGTAGAAAAAAACTTTAGAAATTTTAGTTTTTATGAAAAAGATTTAACTTTTTATATAACTAATATGCTTATTAAATTTGTTAAAGAAGAAAAAATTAGTAATTTAAGAAATTTTAAAATAGAAAATCTTATTCTTGCAGAAATGGAAAATATAAATTCTTATAATATTATTAGAAATTGTGCAGATTCTATATTATTTAGTCTCGGATTTTTTTCAGAATATTTTAAAAAAAGAAAATCAATAAGCTTTTATTCTTTTTTAGGAAAAAGATTGTATTACGTTTCTTCTTTACATGAATCTCCATATCAAAAAAGTTTATATTTAATCCATAAAAATTTTGAAGACTGTGTCTTAGGATTAAATATAATTAGAAAAGAATTGAATTTTAAGTGAGAAAAAAGATAATAACTAAAATAATCTTAAGTAAACAAAATAAATTAAAACATTTAGAATTGTTAAAAGTTAGCGAGTCACATTAATATTCTTTCTATATTCAAGCAAAAATAAAATATTATAAATCTTGCGAGCCCGAAGGGCGAGCTTGTGGGGGGAAAACAGTAATATTTATATACAAATGTACATATTTATATTAGTTAGGGGTTGAAATGAAATCAAAAAATATTACATTGAGAGTTAATTCCGATTTGTATGATAAGTATAAAGAGTTTTGCAAAAAGAAGGGTTTATTAATATCTCGTCAAGTTGAGATTATGATGGAAGAGCAGCTTAAAGAGGAGACAAGAAAATGAATAAAGACAATCATGATTCTATTTTTCAAAGAAACATACAGCGAGGAATAGACAAAGGGATTATAAAAGTAGAAAGCGATGGCTCAAAAATAACTTATTTCTGTAAAAAAGATTATTCTACTTCTTTTAAAAATCCAGAAGAAAAAGTAAGGGCTTCTTATTTTTGTGAGCTTGTTTTAGATTATGATTATCCTGCTAAAAATATAGATATTGAAGTTACTGTTCCAAGAAGAACACCTGAGGATAGGGCAGATATTGTCGTTTATGATGAAGAAGGGGCAGAATATCTTGTTATTGAATGTAAAAAAGATGGAATTACAGACGCAGAATTTAAGCAAGCAATTGAGCAAGCGTTTGGAAATGCAAACAGTTTAAGGGCAAAGTTTGCTTCGGTTGTTGCAGGTATTACAAAAACCGCTTTTGATGTTGCAGGTTTTAAGCCAAGTGAAAGAGAGAAAAATGTTATTTCAGATATTCCAAAGAAATATGGAAAAACGCCAAAATACAAATTCATAAAAGGAGAAAAAGGCAAAGAATTAAAAGAAGTTTCCAGAGAGGAACTAATCAGAGCATTAGAGAAATCTCATGATACTGTTTGGCAAGGCGGGAAATTAGCGCCTACAACAGCTTTTGACGAAGTTTCTAAACTCCTTTTTTGTAAACTAAAGGATGAAAAAACAACAAAGAAAGGAGAAGCATATAGTTTTCAAATTGGAACGCATGAATCAGCGGAAGAAATTTTTAATAAGATAAATGCAATTTATCAAAAAGCCAAAAAAGAAGACGCAGAAGTTTTTAAAGAAGATATAAGATTAGAGCCGAAAGTCGTTTATAATGTTGTTGAGCATTTACAGGAATTAGCCATAAATAAGATTGATTTAGACACCAAAGGCGTGGCTTTTGAGAGGTTTATGGAAGATTTCTTTAAAGGAAAAATGGGGCAATTCTTTACACCGAGAGAAATAATAAATTTCTGTGTTGAGATGATGAATCCAACAAGAGAAGATTTAATAATAGACCCTGCTTGCGGCTCAGGTGGTTTCTTGCTTAATGCTCTTGATAAAATACGGAAATTTGCAGAAACAAACTATGATGAGAAAGAAGCATGGGAACATTGGCATAAGTTTGCCATGAATAATCTTTATGGAATTGAGATAAACGACCAAATAGCCCGTGTTTGCAAGATGAACATGATAATTCATGACGATGGACACACAAATATTATATCAACAGATTCGTTAAGAAACATTGATGAAATCACAAAAATACACAAAGGGTTTAAGAAAAACCAGTTTGATATTTTGCTTACTAATCCCCCGTTTGGAGCTGTTGTAAAATCCAGCGAAAAAGATTATCTAGACAAATACGAGTTAGGCAAAGGAAAGAAAAACCAAAAAACAGAAATATTATTTATAGAAAGATGTCTTGATTTCTTAAAACCAAATGGAAAAATGGCAATAGTGTTGCCTGACGGAATTTTAACAAATTCATCATTACAATATGTTAGAGATTTCTTAATGGAAAAATCACAAATATTAGCAGTTGTTTCACTTCCTCAGTTTGCATTTACTCATTTCGGAGCAGGAGTAAAATCCTCTCTTGTATTTGTGAGAAAGAAAAAAGAAAATGAAAAATTAGGAAATTATCCTATCTTCATGGCAATAGCTGAACATATTGGTTATGACGCAACAGGCAGAAAAGACCCAATTAATGATTTAGATAAAATCTTAGAAGAATACAGAAAGTTTGAGAAAAATCCAAAAGGGTATAAAGGAGGATAGAATGACGCAATTAGAACAAATAAATCAATTATCTATAATTGGCTTAACATTCATTTTAGCAATATCTTCTGTATTTGATTTTTTATATAATTATTTTGAAAAAAATATTATATTATTAATTTTTTATATCCTTCTTACTGGAATAGGTATACTCGTTATAATATTTTTTTTCAACAAAAAAATGAAAGGTGTAATTAAAAATGAAAAATAAAAAAGGACAAATAGGAGATTGGGAAGAAATAATCAAATTTATATTAGTTTTTCCCATTTTATTAGTTTTATTAGGAGCAATTTTAGGAGTTATCTCACAAATAGGCAAACAAAATTGCCCTGCTTGTGATTGTTCTCAATATCAAAATACCATAAATAATTTGTCTGAGCAATTAGAAATTTGTAATAATCAAACTGTAGAAGTTCCTGTAGAAAAGATTTTAGAAGTCGAAAAACCAATTTACAAAGATTCACCCATTTCTATAACTTTGGTATCTATATCTTTCATATTATCAATATTCTTAACTATAAAACTTTTCAAAATTAAAGTAAAACTTCCTAAAGAAATAGAAGAAAAAATAAAACATTATGATAAATGGATAATCAGATTCAAATGGCTTTCTTTAATTGTAAGTATCTTAATATTACTTAAACTGATAATAATCTTATGGAGTTTGTTATAAGATGGAATGCTTTACAGTAATGAGCAATGAAATCGAGGGAAGATTGGACCCTTTTTATTATAAGCCGGAGTTTAGAGAACTAAAAAGAATTTTGTTATCTAAAAAAATAGAAAAATTAGGTGATATTGCAAGTTTTCAATATGGACTTAATGAAACTGCTAAAGAGAAAGGAGATATTTTCTATATTCGAATAACTGATATTGATGAAGAAGGTTTACTAAAAAAAGACGAAATTGCATATTTAAATTATAAACCAGAATATTCGAATTATAAATTAACTAAAGGAGACATTTTAATAGCAAGAATTGGTGCTACATTTGGCAAATCTTTTTATTTTAACGAAAATTTGGAAGCCGTTTTTGCGGGATATCTCATTAGAATTAAATTAAAAGATAAAAAAGTAAATCCAAAATTTTTATTTTATTTTTTTCAAACAAAATATTTCAAAAATCAAGCTAAGATGTTAGTTAAAGGAGGAGCACAGCCACAATTTAATGCAAATACCATAAAAGATTTATTGATTCCAATTTTATCATTAGAAACTCAAAACCGTATCGTTGCTTTAATGGACAAAGCTTATCAATCTAAAAAATCCAAGGAAGCGGAAGCCCAAAAACTTCTTGATTCAATCAATGATTATGTTCTTGATGAGCTTGGTATAAAGATGCCTGAATTAAAGGATAAAATGGTTTATGTTGTGAATAGTGATGATGTAAAAGGCAAAAGGATAGATGCTTATTATTATCAGCCAAAGTTTGAGGAAGTTGAGAAAGCGATAAAGAGGGGGAAGTATGAGGTTAGAGAATTGAAAGAGTTTATTACAAAAATACATTATGGCGCATCTGTAAAAAATGAATATGTTAATGAAGGCATTCCATTATTAAGAATAATGAATTTGAAACCTAATAAATTTGATTTAAAAGATATTGTCAAACTTCCAGAAACAATGAAAAAAGATTTAGGAAATGCGTTTGTAAAAGAAGGTGACTTGTTGATTTCAAGAAGTGGAACTGTTGGTATGGTTTCAGTTGTGCCAAAAGAAGCAGAAGGTTTTGCTTTTGGCTCATTTATGATTAAGTTTTGCTTAAATGATAAAATAAATAAAAATTATATTTCTGCATGGCTCAATACAAAATTACAAAAACTACTTACCGAAAGAGAAAAAATAGGAGCAATTCAAGGAAACATTACTATTGAAACTATTGAGAATTTCAAAATCCCCCTCCCACCTCTTTCTATTCAGAACAAAATCGCTGATGAAGTAAAAAGAAGAATTCAGAAAGCAGAACAATTACAGAAAGAAGCTAAAGAAGAATTAGAAAAAGCAAAGCAGGAAGTTGAAAAGATTATTTTAGGTTAGGTTTTCTTTCGTCCCCCCTTCTTTGTTTTTCATTCTCATTAAAATTGTCTCCTTTTTATTCGTGCCACTAAAATTTAATTTCACTTAACATATGCAATTATTCGCAAGATTTTCCATCTTAATCGTTGTTACACGCCATAAACAAAGTGAAAGCCCGCGGGGCGTGGCAAATTACGAAGTAATTTTGAGTTCATAGTTCGGTCTAAGGCCTACCCCCTCTAAATTATTTTTAGTTTTGTATTTTTTAACCCTTTCTATTCCTCGCTCATCAGCTCACACCACTCGCAAATCTCGCCTTGTTCGTCTTTGTGTTTTAACGGGCATTTTCCGTTTAATAATCTAATTGCCTTTTCCCATGTTTTTTTAGCATTATCAATATCAACTTTCATCTTGACTAATTGAGTATCAAATATTACTTCTCCTGTTTCTGCAACTTCTTTTGGAACATAAAATAACAAAAAAGCAAAATCTTCTGTTTCATAACCGATTTCTCTTAAAAGAAAATTGTAAATATCTATCTGCAATTGATAATGTTTTGCTGTTTCATCTTTTAATGGAAATCCTCTTGTCTTATAGTCAAGAACAATTATTTTGTTATTTTTCTTATTAACAAGTAAATTATCAATTCCTCCATGTAATATATTTCCATCTTCATCTTCTATCCATAATCCTTTGCGAGAATTTCTCCATTCTCTCAATAAATCTTCATCATCAAATAATTTATAATTACAACATTCTTTTTCTCTTTTTAATTCAGGAGGCAATATTCCTTTTTCCATGAACTTGTCAAAATGTATTTTTAATATAGAATCCATGCCTGATGGAAGAGAGGAAAAAATTGCCAATGGCCTTTGCTTTCCATGAAAATGAAGCCAGAAGCATCTAGGACATTCTTGCATTAAGTTCAAAACAGATGGTGATAATTTGAATGGCATAGTTTTATTATTTATTATTAGAATTATGCCCCCTCCGGGATTCGAACCCGGGTCAGAGCCTCGAAAGGGCTCTATCCTTGGCCTCTAGACGAAAGGGGCATAAAAAGAATAGAAAAATTTTATTTTTAAATTTATCTTAAATGATTAATTAAATAAATTTTTATAAACTTTTATCATTTTTATGCTGTCTTCAAAAGGTAAAGGAGATTCATTTATTATTGTTATATTTTTATGTTTTGGCAAATTTTTTAATAATTCTTTTATTCCATTTTCTTGTGTTATTTTATGGTTTTTTTCTCCTTTTTCTCCATATTCAATTCCAGAAAAATGACAATGCCATTCTTTTTGTGGGAACAATTCTTCTATTCTTTTATAATCTATTTTTTTGTCTCTTGCAAGAATATGAGCAAAATCCAAGCAAAAAGAACATTTTGTTTCTTTAACTAATAATGATATTTCTTCTAATGAACCAAAAACATTTATTTTTCCTGTGGTTTCTGGTGCTAATTTTATTTTATATTTATTTTTTTCTATGATGTTTTGTAATTTTATAATTTCTTTTTTTATATTCTCGTAAGTTGTTTTTTTATCATCTTTACCATAAAATCCTGGGTGAAAAACAACTAATTTTGCTCCTAAATATGATCCTATTTTACAGCATTCTAAAATTCTATTTTTGCTTTCTTCTATCTTTTTTTTATCATTACTATTAAGATTTATCCAATAAGGAGCATGTATAGTTAATTTTATATTAAACTTTTTTGCAGCTTTTCCTATTTCAATAGCATCTTCTTCCTTTTTTATATAAACACCGTATGTAAAAGCAATTTCACATGCTTTTATTCCTGCTTTATTATATTCTTCTAGATTAGAAATAGCTTCTTTTACACTTCCTAAACCTGCTGGACCGAATCTTATTTCCATTTATTCTTCTTTTATTTTTTTTCTATAAATTTTGTTAAAGGAGATATTTTTCTTAAACTTCTTATTACTTTTTCTAGAATTTTTAATGTATAATCAATTTCTTCTTTTTTTGTGTATTTGCTTATACTAAATCGAATAGCACTAGCAATTTCTTCTTCGCTGCAGTTTATTGCTTTTAAAACATGGCTTGGTTTAAGAGTATTAGAAGAACAAGCAGAGCCTGTAGAAACATAAATATTGTAAAGATTTAAAGAACTTACAATACTTTCTCCTTCAACACCTAAAAAAGATATGTTTATGTTATTACATAATCTATTTTTTCCTCTAGGCCCATTTAATTTTGTATTAGGAATATTTTTTTCTATTTGTTCAATAAAATAATCTCTCAATTTTGACATTCTTTCTATGTCTTTTTTTGTTATGATTTGTGATGCTTTTGCAAAACCAACTATAGAAGCAATATTTTCTGTGCTACTTCTTAAATTTTTTTCTTGACCTCCTCCATGAAGAAGAGGTGTAATTCTAATTCCATCTTTTACATATAAAGCACCTACTCCTTTAGGTCCATGAATTTTATGAGAATTTAAAGTAACTAAATCAAGGTTTTGTTTTTTAACATCAATTAAAACTTTAGTATAACTTTGGCATGCATCTGTATGAAAAAAAATATTATATTTTTTACATATTTTTCCTAACTCTTCTATATTTTGTATTGTTCCTATTTCATTATTTCCGTGAATACATGAAAATAATAAAGTTTCTTTTGTTATTGCTTTTTCTAAGTCTAATGGATTAACAAAACCTTCTTTATCTACATCTAAATAACTAATATTATAATTAAAATTTTCTTCTAACCATTTACAAACATTTAAAATAGATGAATGTTCTATTTTCGTTGTTATTATGTGTTTTTTATCAGGATAAGAAAAAGCTAATCCTTTTATTGCAAAATTATTTGATTCTGTTCCGCCAGAAGTAAAAATTATTTCAGAAGATTTTGCGTTTATGGATTTTGCTATAATTTCTCTTGCATCTTCTAAAGTTTTTTTTACTTCTTCTCCTTTTTTGTGTAAAGAAGAAGCATTTCCATATTTTTCTTTTAAATAAGGTATCATTTCTTCTAAAACTTCTTTTGCTACTTTAGTAGTTGCGGCATTATCTAAATAAATTTCTTTTTTTGACATTTTCCTCTTTTTTATTTTTTAAAGATAAATTTATTTTTTTCTATCTCCATAAAATCTTATAACCACACATTTTCCTTGATTTAATTTTTTAATAGCATTTTCAGTTGTATCTTTAATATCACTAACTACAACATAATATTTTGCCTTTTTTCTAAAATCCTTGCAATATTTTAATCCCATAAAACAACAATGTTCAAAACTTGTACCTGCTCCACCACCTAAAAACTTATATTTATTCTCCTCTGCTTCTTTGAGAGTAATTCTTTTTAAATGAGCAAATGTTTTTGATAAGTCTTCTTCTCTTGCAATTCCTATTCCAACACCTTTTAATTTTAATTTTTTCTTTTTCATTTTTATCTTTTTAATAAACTTATTTCAATTATTATGAAAGCTGAATTTTCTATTTTTCTATTCTTATTGCTTGAACAGGACAAGAATTTGCTGCTTCTTCTTCGCAAGTTATTTTTTTTGGTTGTTTTTTTATTGTGCTTTTTCCATTTTTTATTTTAAAAGTTATTGGGCATATTGCTTCACAGGCACCACATCCAATACATTTTTTAGAATCTATTTTTATTGTTACCATAATTTTATTAATTTTTTTATATTTTTAAATTATTCTAAAATTTTTATATTAAAAAGCAGTAGAATGGAAAAATTTATAAATTAAAAATTTATCTTTTGATTATGCTATGGATATTTTGGGTTTTAATTGTATTAGTTGTTTTAGTAATAATCATGTTTATTTCTTATTATAATAGATTTGCTATACTTGTTAACAGAATAGAAAACTCTGCTGCTCAAATAGATGTGCAGCTTAAAAAAAGAGCAGATTTAGTACCTAATCTTATAGAAACTGTGAAAGGATATGCAAAACATGAAAAAGAAGTTATTTCAGAAGTAACAAATGCTAGAAAAGCTTTGCTTTCTGCAAAATCTTTAAACGACAAAGTAAAAGCAGGAAATCAATTACAAGAAGCATTAAAAAGCATTATTGCAATAGGAGAACAATACCCTCAATTAAGAGCAAGTGAGAATTTTAAATCACTACAAGAAGAGCTTTCAAGTATAGAAAACAAAATAGCATATGCAAGACAATTTTATAATGATTCTATTTTAGAATATGACAACTTAAGAAGCACTTTTCCTGGAAATTTCTTTGCTAATCTATATGGAAGAAAAGAACTTCCTTATTTAAAAATAGAGGAAGAAGAAAGAAAACCTGTTAAGGTTAAATTTTAAAAGAAATATTCTTTTTTTATAAATACACTAAATCCAAATAATTTATTATTTATCATTAAATAATTGTTGAATAAATATTATTTTATTATAAATTTCTTAATTATCAAAAACAAAATGTCTTTTATTCCAAGTTTTGATTAAGAATATTTTTTATTGTTACATCTAAAATTAAAATAATTTTATTATATTTAAACTATTTTATTTCAATTATTTAACTCAAATATTTTATTCCGTTTTTATAACCCATACACTCCCAAAAGGATTTTTCTTGATTAACTGGTATAACTCCTTTATTTATTCCTAACAATCTAGCAAAATCTTCTACAATAGAAACAAGTTTTTTTCCATGACCTTTTTTTCTATATTTTTTATCTATAACCAAATTAAGAATTTCATATCTATCTGCATAATAAAAATTTGCTCTTAACCACAAAGGGTTATCTTCTGATGTCTTTAATTGTAAAGCATATTGATTTAGAAGTTTTATACTTATATTATAATCTTTTAATTTTCTTTTAATATCTTTTACTTCATTTTCTATTTTTTTCATTATATAGAATATTTTTAGAATAAGTTTATAAATCTTTTTTATTTTATTATAATATAAATTTTATATAATATAAAGATGGCAAAAATATTAAATTTTTTATTAGGAATAGCAATCGCTGTATCTATATTTATATTAATTTTAGTAAGCATACAATTATTTTATCCTCAGCCGCAATATGAAGATTTTTGTGATAAAAGTGTTTTTAATAATATTATTGATATAGAGAGATGTAATGAAAGCATAAGTGTAAAAGAATGTAAAGAATTTTTATCTAATAAAGAATATATAGAAAAGATAGATTTATGCTATAAGGAATATGACAAAGAAATTAAAAGATATAATAATAATTTTTTTATTATTGTAATTATTTTAGTTTTATTATTATTAACTATTTCTTACTTTTTGTTAAACTTTCTAATTATAAGTTCTGGAATTATTGCAGCGAGTATTTTGCTTATTATTAATGCTTTTTCAAGAGGGTTTAATTATCTAAGTAATACAACCAAGTTTATTTTTTCTTTTTTATTAACAATAGTTATAATATATCTTTCTTTAAAATTAAATAAAAAATCTTCAAATAAAAAATCAAAGAAATATAAAAAGTAATAAAATGGTTTTTAATCTAACAAAAAAAATAAAAACGATTTTTTTCTCTTTGATTTTTATATTTATTTTTTTTCTTGCTTTTTTTTACTATAAACATTTATTTTTTAATCCATACTTTTTTATTCCTTTGATTATCTTTTTCTTTCTTTTAATTTACATTTTTTTCTTCTATTACAGAAATATTTTATTTGGTCCGGCAGTTTTATTCGAAAAAGATAATAATATTAAAATAGGATTATGGCCTAATAATAAAAAAGTGGCTTTTGTTTTTACTATAGATGATATTAATGCTACAACAGAAATTTCTGATTTAAGGAAAATTATTAATCTTCTAGATAAGTACAATGTTAAATCAACACTTTTCATTGTTCCTTTTTATTCTAACACATATAAAATAAAAAAAGAAAGTTTGTTATCTCTTTATTTAAAAAAACAAGAAAAAAGAGGTAACGAAATAGCACAACACGGTTTAACTCATGTATCAAGAAGAAAGTCCTTATTAATAAAAAATAATTTTAAAGAATTTTTAGATTATCCATATTCACAACAAAGAAAGAAAATAATATTGGGATTAGATATTTTAAATAATGCTAATTTTAAAATAGATGGTTTTAGAGCTCCTGCTTTTGGTATTGATAAAAAAACTCTTAAAATTTTAGACGAAGAAAAATTTTTATATGATTCTAGCATTAGAATATCTCCTTGGATATTAATGAATAATAAAAGAGTAGCAGAATCTTTGTTTTATCCTTTTCATATTAATGAATTATCTTTACTTGAAATTATTACTAATGGAGATTTTTTTTGGGAAACAAAAGTTCCTGTATTTGAAAGAAATAGATACAAGATATTGGTAAAAAGATTTAATGAATATTATGATAAAGAAGGGGCTTTTATACTTTTAAGCCATATTCAAAAAATAATGAAAGAAAAAAATTTTAATTTGCTTGAAAAATTTTTACAATATCAGAAAGATAAAGAGGTTTGGAGAACAACATTAAGAGAAATAGCTATGTGGTGGTTAATAAGAGAGGATATTTATGCAGAAACTTCTATAAAAAACAAAACTTTAAAAATAAAATTAGAAACTTCTTTTGATAAAGAAAAAATTAAAGGTTTAACAATAGATATTTTAAATAACAATGTGGAAGAATATGAAATATATCTTAATAATGCTTTGATAAAAAAAGGAAGTGTAGATTTAAATAATAGAAAAATTATAATATGATTAAATTTAAAAATTTATAATTTTTATTTTTAAAATGAAAAATAAAGTAAAGCATATAGATTTCCGTGATCAAATATCAAGAAATAAAAGAAATTCTATATTATTGCTTTTATTTGTTTTTTTAATATTAATTTTTTTAGGATACCTTATAGGAAAGATAATTAAAGCTGATTTTTTTATATTCATGACTATATTTTCCTTATTTTCTATATTTTACATTTGGCTTACTTACTATTTTTCTGCGCAAATTTCCTTATGGAGTGTAAATGCAAAAGAAGCTTCAAGAGAAAAATATAAATATCTTTATAATATGGTAGAGGGTTTAACTTTAGCTTCTGGTTTGCCAATGCCTAAAGTTTATATTATGGAACAACAAGCAATAAATGCTTTTGCAACAGGAAGAAATCCTAAGAATGCTGTTGTTTGCGTTACAACAGGGGCATTAGAAAAATTAAATAAAGATGAATTAGAAGGAGTTATAGCACATGAATTAAGTCATATAAAAAATTATGATATAAGGTTTGTTACAATTGTTGCTGTTGTAGTTGGATTAATAGAGATATTAGCACAGATGTTTATAAGAAGTTTGTTTTATTCTTCTCATTATAGAAACAGAAATGAAAGGGGGAATATCATTTTTTTTATTATAGGGATAATTTTAGCTATTCTCGCTCCAATCATAGTTAAATTAGTTCAGCTTGCTATTTCAAGAAGAAGAGAATACATGGCAGATGCAGGAGCAGTAGAAATAACAAGATATCCGGATGGATTAGCAAATGCCTTGAAAAAGATAAAAAATGATTCAAAACCTTTAAATGTAAATAAAGCTGTTGCTCCAATGTTTATTTCTGATCCTGCAAAACAAAGAATAATAAATCTATTTCAAACACACCCGCCAATAGATGAAAGAATAAGAATTCTAGAATCAATGTAAAGATAATTTAAGACAATGAAAATAAACCCAAATTATATTTATTTTATTTATAACTAAAAAGTAAAATGAAAGAAAGTTTTTATAAATTTTTAAAATTAAAACTTTAATTTTTTTATTCATTCAAACTCTTCCTCTTAATTAAATCTTTTAAATCTTTAAAACTTTCTATTACAAAAGAAGGATTATTCCTTAACAATTCTTTTTTATTATTCCAAGAGATATTATGAACTATTACTATGCTTATACAACCTATTTTTTTTGCTAATCTTATATCTCTTATAGTATCTCCTATATATACAACTTCATCTTTATTTAATTTATTATTTTTTATATATTCTTTTATAAATTCTTCCTTATTTTCAAATTTATCACCACCATAAATTTCTTTAAAATAATTTATTTTTTTACTTTTAATGCAAGAAAGAACGTTTTTTGTTGTTGTATTAGAAATTATTATCTTTTTAACTTTAATTTTTTTTAAATAATTTATGCTTTTAGCTAAATTCACTTTTTTTATTTTATAAAAAACTTCTTTATGGATTTGTTTTTTTATTTTTTCTTTGTTTTTTATTTTTAGTTTTTTTAATATTTCTTCAACCTTTATTCCTAAAAATTTAGTATGAAAATCTTTTTTTGAAAAAGAAATTCCTTCTTTTTTTAAGTATTTTTTTATTGTATTATACCATAAATTTTTTGTATTTGCAAGAGTTCCATCAAAATCAAATATTAAAAGTTTTATTTTCATTTTCATATTTTATAACTTTTAAATTTTTATTTGAGAAGAATTCTTGTATTTATTAATCTTATGAATTAAATGAATATAATATCTTTTCTATACCGATTTTTAAGGAAAAAAGAATTTTGATTTTTCTAAATAAATTAAAATTTATTTCTTCTTAGGAAATCTTGAATAAATTTCTCATTACTTTCTCTTACTAAAGATTTTTCTAAAGAATATGCTATTATTCCTTCTACATTTATTTTTTCTGCTTTTATTATTGACATTAACTTTTTGTATATCTCTTCTGACAATAAAATTAAATTATTTTTGTTTAAAGAAATATCTGACAATTTTTTTGATAGTGATAAAGTGTTTCCAATAGGCAAGAATTTCAATTTCTCTTCTTTTCTTAGAATCATTTTTCCTGTATGAATAGCTATTCCTACATTAATTTTTTCCTTAAATTTTTTGTTATGTTCTTTTATTAAAGAATAAATTTTTTCTGCTGTTTTTATTGCAATTTTCTCATTTTCAAATGTTCTTGTATTTAAGAAAGAATAAATTCCTATTATATAATTGTTATTCTGATATATAGAACCTTTACTTTCTTTTATAGAATTAACTATTGTTTCTATTACATCTTTATTACTTATTAAATATTTTTGTAAATTCTCAAATTTTAATGATAGAACAGAAACATTTTCCTCTTTTCCTTTTAATTCTACTTCATACTGGGCATTAACAGAGTGAATTTTTATGAAGTTTTTATCTATATGTTCTGGAAAGTTTTTTGTATTTCTTTTTGAAATTTCATTTTTTTCTTCCTTAATCAAAGATGGTCTTATTTTTTCTATTCCGTATTTCTCTTCGTTTATTTTACTACCATAAGATAATTTATTTTTTTTAAAGATAACAAATAGTAAAGCAATTATTAAAGCTATTAAGAATATCCAAACAAAAATATAACTTTTCCAATCATATAAATATTCTTTTATTTCTTCTATATTTATAGCAGCTCCTGTTAAAGGAACATTATTAACAATAAAATTTTCATATGCATCTTCTATAACTATGTTATACTCTCCATCTGGTGCTTCTAATTTATACTCTTTTGATTCATCTATATCTAAAAAAACATCAATAACTTCAGTATAATTCCCTATTGTTACTTTTAAAGATTCATTGTAGGGAATATTTCCTATATTTGTTATTTTTAAAACGCTATTTTCTAAATTAAACCTTGCTCTTTCTAATTCTTTTATTGTTATTATTTTTTCTTTTGTTAAATTAAAGGATTTTGCCTTTATCTTCCATTTTCCTGGGATATCATTATAATGAACAGCAATATAATTTTTTTCTCCTAATAAAACTTCCTTGCTATATTTCAAATTATTATAAGAATCATAAATTTCTATATTTGTTTTTCCTTCAACTAGGTCTAATGCTTGATCTAAAACAATAGAATATAAACTTATTTCTTCATTAGGTAAATAACTATCTTTATCTGTAACAATTTCTAAACTTGTTGGAACTTGATTTATAGTTATTATTATTTGTTCTTCACCTTCATTTTCTACAATATCATTTTCTTTTTGATATGCATAAATATTTATTTTATAATTTCCTGATTTTATGTCATTCGGTATGTTTATTATTGAAGAAAACTTGTTGTTTATTGTTTGTGTTTCTTTTTTTGTTCCCTCAAAATAAATTTCTATATTTAAAGAAGCAGTTTTTCCATTTAAAGGTAGGGCAGTTCCTTCTATTTTTAAATTACTTCCTGGATTTATTTGCGTTTCTTTTATGTTTAATGTTATGTTTATTTCATCTGTTAATATAAAGGTATTAGATTCTTTCTTTTCATTTCCATAACTTGCTAAAAACTTACAATTTCCTTTTAAATCATCAAGAAAATATTTTGAAAAAAGCATAGAATAAGTTATTTTTTCCTCTCCTTTTTTTATCCACAAAGAAGGAATCTGCATTAAATTTTTATCTCCGTTTTCACAAACTAAATCTAAAGAAAATGGTTTTTGTTGTTTGGAAGAATCTTTTATTATTATTGAAATGTCTTCGCTATCTAAAAAATTATAAATGCTTTTTTTTGGTTCTGATATGGTTATTTCTGCTTTTATTAAATGTATAGATAGCAAAATAATAAAAAATATAGAGATAAGATAAAATTTGTTTTTTTTCATAAGGTAGTATAGAATTGAAAGTTTTTAAAGATTTTTCTTTGTTATGCTATCCAAAAAGATTAGATTTTATTGAATAATAATAAAATTTATATACGTAATAACTTTATAAATATTAAAAGAAGGTAAAGTTATTAAATAACTTAAAAATGAAAAAATATCCAGAAGAAAAAATAATTATAATTTTGTTATGCTGTATCATTTTTCTTTTAATTTTATTAATTATTTTTGTTTTTAGCACATATTATGAAATAATTAAAAGTAAAAAAGAAATAAATAAATGTTATGATGAAACTTGCTTTTTTTCTTCTTTACAGAATAAAGAAAAATCTAAAATATCTATAACAGAGGGGGATTATTTATTAGGAATAACAATAAATGAATTTAAGAATAATCTATTATATGTTAATGTTATAGCATATAGTTATAAAACAATGAAAAGAACTTATTTAAATTGCGAGATTCCTTATGAAATATCTCAAGATTATAAACATGAAATAATATCATTTTTAGAAGGAAAACAGGCAAGAATAAAATGTCAGTAAAAAAAATAAAATTAATATTTTTCATTTTTTCTTTATTTATTATTATTTTATTTTTTTATAACTCTATAAGTTTTGTAAGTGCAGCTACAGAAATTTCTTCTTGCACTACTATAACCTCTCCAGGAGAATACACTTTAACTGCTGATATAATTAATTCATCAGCATCAATATGTATAGACATACAAGCAAATGATGTCACATTAGATTGCCAAGGATATACTATAGACGGAAAAGACACATCTAACACATATGGAATTCGTGTTTATCGTTCATCATCAACAGATACAAATGTAATAATAAAAAATTGCATATTAACAGATTGGTTTGGAGGAATTTATTTATATAGAGCAAATAATAACACAATAATAAACTCAACATCTAATTCAAATTCTCAGTATGGTATCTATCTTTCTTCAAGTTCAAATAACACAATCATAAATTCAATATTTAATTCAAATTATTATGGCATCTATCTTACTTCAAGTTCAAATAATAACACAATCATCAACTCAACAGCTAATTCAAATTCTCAGTATGGTATCTATCTTGCTTCAAGTTCAAATAATAACCAAATCATAAATTCAACATTTAATTCAAATTCTCAGTATGGTATCTTTCTTTATTCAAGTTCAAATAACACAATCATAAATTCAATATTTAATTCAAATTATTATGGCATCTATCTTTCTTCAAGTTCAAATAACCAAATCATAAATTCAAGTTTAATTAATAATATAGTATATGATTTATATCTTTATTCTTCACAAGATTCATACTGCCAAAACAAACTTGAAAATGTAATAGGAACAGATAATAAACCTATAATATATTATAATGAAACTGTAAATATACAAGGCTGGAACAATAACTTTTCTGAGTTAATATTATGTAATGCTGATTATTCTGTAATTAAAAATGTAAACCTAACTCATATTAACAAAAAGAATAATGGAATTTTATTAGTTAGAACAGATTACTCTAATTTAACTAATATTTTTGTTAATAATTCTTATTATGGTATTTATCTTTATTCAAGTTCAAATAACACAATCATAAATTCAATATTTAATTCAAATTCTTATGGCATCTATCTTTATTCAAGTTCAAATAACCAAATCATAAACTCAACAGCTAATTTAAATTCTCGTGGTATCTATCTTTATTCAAGTTCAAATAATACGGTAGTTAATAATATAATAAAAGAGAATAATAATTTTGATATTTATATTTATGCATCAAAAAATGAAGATTGCAATAATATATTAGAAAATAACATTGGTTCTATGGACAGAACTATTAAATATTTTAATAATTCAATAAATTTATCAAATGAAGTATTATCCGAATTAATATTATGTAATGCAGATTATTCAGTCATCACAAATATAACAATAGAAGCTTCTCAAATCAAAAAGAATAATGGGCTTATTGCTTTTTTAACTGATAACTCAAATTTCATAAATATAAATTCTTCAAATAATTGGTACGGTATTTATTTAAGTGGATCAAATAATACAATAATGAATAATATTGCTAATTCAAATAGTGATATAGGGATTCTTTTAGGTGGATCAAATAATACAATAATGAATAATATTGCTAATTCAAATAGTTATGGAATTAGGATAAGTGGATCAAATAATACAATAATGAATAATATTGCGAATAATAATTCTGGAGGTTTTGGATTTGATTTACCTAGCTTATCAAATAGTATATTAGTAAATAATACTGCTAATTCAAATAATAATGGTATCTATCTTGATTCAAGTTCAAATAACCAAATCATAAACTCAACAGCTAATTTAAATTTTCGTGGTATCTCTCTTTCTTCAAGTTCAAATAATAACACATTACACTCAAACACAATCACAAAAAATACACAATATGGAATTTATTTATCTTCACCAGATTCAACTCCTAACACAATTTACAATAATTTCTTTAACAACACAAACAACTTCTATTTTATTGGAACACCACGAGCTAATAATTGGAACACAACAAAAACATCAGGCACAAACATAATAGGCGGAAATTATTTAGGTGGTAACTTCTGGGCAAAACCAGATGGAACTGGATACAGCGAGACTTGTTCTGATTCTGATTCAGATGGAATTTGCGATTCTGCTTATATTCTTGCTTCTAATAACATAGATTATTTGCCCTTAGCTATTTATAGTAGCATTGGTATAACACCATTTCAACTAACAATAATCTCACCAGCAAACATAACATATAACACAAACACAATCAGCTTTAACATAACAGCAAATAAAGCATTATCATCTTGTAAATATACTCTTAATAACTGGCAAACAAATATAACCATGACAAAATTAAATGACACATACTTCTATAACATAACTCAATTAAACGACGGAAGCTACACAGCAAGGTTCTGGTGTAATGATACAGCTAGCAATGTAAATAATACAGAACAAGTTAGTTTTGTTGTTAATACAACACAACCAGAATTTGGTTGTAATGTTAATGAAAATCATCCTTATGATTACAATGATGATAAAATTTTAAATGGAACAGATATTACATTTTTATTTTTACTTTATCCCCCATACGAATTAGATAATTGTCCTATAGGAAAGATATGTGATTTAGATAAAGATGGATATATGAATGATTCTGATGTTTTATTATTAATTGATTATATTGCAAAGGGTTGTCAGTCTTTTTGTGGAGATAATATTTGTAATGAAAATATAGGAGAAAACTATACTTCTTGTCCTAATGATTGTTTAAAAAAAATTCCAAAAGGAATAGCATACTGGGCAGATATGAATCAAAATTATATAAACAAAACTAATGTAAATGATAGTGTATTAATGATATACAACATAGGAGAAGAATATAACGGACAAGAAATTAATTTTGAAGTTCATGAAGTAGATAAAGGTTTATTTGATGTAGATTGTTCTGGTGACTGGCCTAATGAAGCAAGATATGCAAGAGCAAATGTTATTAATGGAAAAGCAATTGCTTTATGGAAAGCAAGATATTGTTCTAATGGAGAAAGTGATGGAGTTTATTTCATAGCAAAATTAAATGATACTATAAAAAATGAATCAAATATATTAGAAATTTTGCAAGAAAGTGATTCTCCTACTTATTATGAAATTATTGAGCCAAGAGAAGATTTATATTATTATACAAATGAAGAAATAAGATTTATACAAAATACTCACGATATAGATGATATAATTGAATACACTTGGTATTTTGGTGATGGTAACTATGTTTCAGGCAACACATTTACTTACGAAAATTACAATATAACACATAATTATTCTTCTGATGGAAAAAAGGAAGTTATTTTAAAAATAAAATCAAGAGAAACTGAATATTCTTTAAAAAGAAATATTTATGTCATAGATAAAAGTTCAACAAAGAAATATGCTTTTGCTAATATTCGCGAACCTAAAGATAATAATTTCTCTTCTGAAATTGTAAATTTCAGTGCTCTTGGAAGTCACGCAATATTATATAATTCTTCTACTAATAATATCACTTGCTTAATAGGGATTTGTTTATCAAAAGATATGTATAATAAAAATATTTTGGATAATATAAAATCTTATGATGAAATGAGATTTTATTGGACTTTTGATAAAGGGTTGAATGAATTACAGACAAATGGTAGTTCTGGACTAAACTTTAGTTTATACTTTCAACCAGGCCAACATTATGTAGAATTATATGTAGAGTTTGACGATCCTATCCAAAGTGAAAAGATTAATAATCAATTTAATGTCTATCCCTCAGTAGGATATTATTGTTCTTCTGGAGGAGAATATTGGATAAATTCTTCTGGTGATTCAGAAGATAGTTTAAATGATTGTTATAGAGAAAATGTTTTAATTTTTTCAAGTAAAACTTGCTGTCCATTAGGATATAAATGTATTAGCGATATATGCAAAGAAGAACATATAGAAACTTGTTTTGATTATAAAACAAAAGAAGATTGCGAAAATTATAGTTTAGAGATAGCGAAAAATAGCATTCATAGCTTGTTTTCTGCTCAAGATTTAGGATTAAAATGTGGTGGCTTTTTTTTCAATAATACAAATGATGGAATTTATGTGAATTATATACAAAATTGTAAATGCATATGGAATGAAACTTCACAAAAATGTTACGCAAAATACGAACAAAATAATAAAAAGATATTCTCTAATGAAAATTTAAATAATTATGGAAATTGCACAATAAAAGAAGAATCTTTAACAGAGTGTATCAATGGTAGAATAAGATACTTAAATATTAATGTTTTTTGGGAAGGAAATCAACCAAGAGGATGTAATAATTTAAATGAAGCAATAATTCCTTGTTTTTCAGAGATTATTTTGCCTTTTATTAGTTGGTTTTCTGTAATCTTATTTTTAGTAATTTTATTAATTTATTATTACAAAAAATTAAAAAAAGATTAAAAGATTTGTTTATTATAAGATAATCCATAGTACTTTAAAGAAGATTTAAAAAACATATCAAAAAAATATATATTTCAAAAAATTTTTTTAATCTTATTACTAACTTATCTTCTTTACTTAATTTACTATTAACTTAAAACAACAATTCCTTTATTTGTTATCTTCATTGGTACAGGTTCTCTCACGTGGGCGGTTCTTCTCATTTTTATTATTCTTATTGCTCTATCTGCTTCTCCACCTACACCTAAAGAATGTAATTTTATAACACCATCAGTTAAGAATTCTACAATGTTATGAACCTCTTCTGAAGAAGATAAATCTCCTTCTCCATCTCCTGGAGTTTCTAAACTTAACAATACTGTAACTTTTAATCTTTTTAACAAAGAACATAAATCATATAATATTCTTCTTATTCTAGCTGGATCATTTATAGTCATATTAAAAACACTTAAAGGATCTATACATACTCTTTTAACATCATATTTTGCTACAAAAGACATTATTTGTTTTGTTAATTCTTTATCAGTTATAGAAGGATCTAATCTTATAAATTTACATTTTCCTGCTTGATCATACTTAGAAAAATCCCAACCTAAAATATAAGCATCTTGCATTACATCTGTTAAATCAGATTCAAAACTTATGTAAAGTCCATTCTCATTATATGCTAAGCCAGTCCATAAATATTGCAATAAAAAAATAGTTTTCCCTGCTCCAGGACCACCTAAAACAACATATGTATTATTTCTCACTAAACCACCATTACATAACTTATCAAATCCCGGAATTCCTGTTGGGCATCTTTCTACTAACATTTCGTCAACAGAAGGTTTTGGCATTTTTCCTCTTTTTATATTTTTATATAAAATTTGATATATTTAAATTTAACTATTTATAAAAATAATTTTATTTATAAATAAATAGATATTATAAAAATATTTTTTTAGTATAATTTTATTTATAAATAAAACTTTTCTTATTTAATTATGTTAAAAAAGGAAGAAATTTTTGAATTTTTAAAAGAAATAAGAGAACATTTTAAAAGTCCAGAATGTAAAGAAGAAATAAAGAAAAAATTTTCATCTTCTTTACCATATGACTTAGAAGAAGAATATTTTTCTATGTTATTTAGTAATAATACTATTATAGAAGTTACAGCAGAAAAAGGAGAAATTATTAATTCAGATAAAAGAGAAGTTGGAAATGTAAGTTATATTACTTTTATTAGGCCAACAACAAAAAAAGAGTTTTATGGAGGTGCTTATGGAAATGGTTATTATAAAATAAAACCTTCTTCAAAAGAAGGATTTTTTAAGATAATAGAAAAGTGCAGAAAAGAAAGTTTAAATGATGCTATAACAAATTTAGCTGGGTATATATCAAGTGCTTCTGATAATACAGGAAAAAATGCGATTAGAAAATATGATTTTTTTGAAACAATACAACCAACAAAATATTATTCAAATTTTTATTTAAACTTTGATTACGATCTTTCTGAAATAGAAGAAATTGCTATAAATATTTCCAAAAACTTAGATAGAAGTAAAGTGGTAGATGAAAGCGGAGAAATAGAAATTTTATCATTAAAAAATGAAAAAATGTTAGTTAATTCTGAGGGAACAGAAATAATTTATGATCCATCTAGCACATTTGAAATATATATGAATGCTTTTGTTAAAACTGGGATAGGAAAAATAAAAATTACAGAAAAAATTAGGGAAAAAAATTTAGAAGATATTTTAAAAGAGAAAAAAATAGAAAAGAAAATATTGGATTTAGAAAAAAAAATTATAAATCAAAAAAATGCTATTAATATAAAACCAGGAACTTATGACATATTATTTATAGAAAAAAGTTATGCAGATGCTGTTCATGAAGCAGGAGCAGCTCATTTATTTTCTCTTTCGTACCAAGTAGATGATATGGTAGGGATATTCTCTTTAGAAGATATTGGTAAAAAAATTGGTAATGAAAATCTTTCTGTTATATTAGATCCTTTTTATCCAGGAAAGGGAGAATGGGGTTATTATAATATTGATGATGAAGGAACTCCAGCAAAAAAAGTTAATTTGATTAGTAATGGTTTTTTAGAAAATTTTATTTGTGATAGAAAAAGCAAAGCAAAACTTAAGTTTTTAGATTCTATTGATTTAGAATTAAATGGTCATGCAAGAGCAGAAGATATAAAGGAATATGTTGAACCAAGAGTTAGTAATTTACTAGTTAGATGGAATCAAAAATTAAAAAATGAAAAAGAGATTTTATATTTTTTCATAGAAATGTTAAAAAGAAAAGGAAAAAGTTATGGAATCTTGTTTAATAGTTCTGCTGGAGAAGTAAATTTATTAGAAGAAGAAAGGGAAGATTCTGATGAAGATCAAGAAGTAAGAAAAACCATTTGTACTTTATATCCATCAGAAGCATTTCTTATAAATCTAGACGGAAAAATAACACCTATATTAAAAAATATTTCATTAAATTTTATGCCTCGCTCTATTTTTGAAAATATCGCTTTTGTTGGTGGAGAATATGTTAAAGAAAATCATTATTGTGGCAGTGATTCTGGTTGCATAACAACTTTAAGCGAATCACCTTCATTGGTAGTAGTAGAAAATTTAACTATAGAAAAATCAAGAATAAGCAACAAAAGAGAATAATCTTATTTAATAATAAATTCACAATAATCTCCATTCTTTGCTTTGCATTTTTCTTCTATAGCATCAACTTTTTTTCCAAAAACATATGAAAAAATTCCTGCTATTACAGCTGCTGTTATTGCACACACTGCTTTTTCTGCTCTTTTTTTATTTTTTTTAAGATAAGTCTCTGCAAGTACGCTTTCATATATTCTTACTACTGCTTGCTTTTTTGTATTATCTAAAGAAGCTATAATCATCTTTCCTAACCCATATATATCAAATATATCCTGAATTGTTTTTATTATTCCTTCATTACTACTTATTTTTTTACTTAGAGTTGAGATGTCTAAAGCAACCACTTCTTTAAGTTGTTTATAAACCTTAGCATGCTCAACAAATTTGGATAGTTGTAATAAAGTTGAATCTTTTATTAAAGAATATAACCTAACATCATCTATTTCTTGTAATTCTAATAAAACATCATCGCTAAGCATTACATGTCTATTTCCTAGAATATTTATTTTCCCATTGTCTATAGAAAATTGTCTTACAAAAAGTAGTTTTTTAAGTAAAGGACTTAACATTTTCCTCTTTTTATTATTTAATATTTTTACCTTTTTAAATTTATTTTATTTTTATTTCTTTTATTAAGTATGTTTTTTTTAATTTTATTAAAGTTTTTTTTAAGGCATTATACAATTTATTCATTTTTTCTTTAGATGTAACATAAATATTTAATTCTTGTGGCATTAAGTATATCTCCATAAAACCGGATTTTGAAAACATGAATCTTTCACAAATTTTATCGTTAATAAAATCTATTCCTATATACCATATCACTTCATGCATTGATTTTTCTAAATTTCTTAAAAATTTTTCAATAGAAGTTTCTATTTTGCTTATTTCGGAAAAAGATTTTTTAGTTTCATCATAAAAAAGATTTACAGCTTTTAGAGTTATGCAAAATCCCATTTTCTCTTTTTTTTCTTTATCATAATTTTTCATTTTATTTTTATTTAATTTTATTTCTTAAAATTTTCTGCTAATTTTTTTAGTTTTCTTTCTCTTGAAATATTTCTTATTGCTGAAATTATACTTGCTGATTCTTTTGTTATTATAATAGACTTTTCAATTTTTTTCATTTTTTCTATTCCATAAAGAGTTTTTATTGTCTCTAAAAATGCTTTCTTAAAACTTCTTGTCCTTCTTGATGAAGAAAAATGAATATTTATTATTAAAGGATAATCGAATTGAATTTCCATGAAACCTTCTTTATAAAATAAGAATCTATAACTATTTTGTGTTTCTTCAACTAAAATTATTTTTTCTTTAAAATGATTTTCTAATAAAGAAATAAATTTTTCAATTTCTTTTTTGTTTATTAAAATTTGCTTTTTATTTTTATCCTCACTTACAAAAGGAAGCTGCATATTTGTATCTATATAAGCAAGACAAATATGTCTTAAGCGCAAAATGAAAAATGGCAAAAATAAACTTATTATCCATAACCATAAGAAATGTAAACTTGTGGCTATAACAGCAACAGTTGTTGTATAAGCTGCTGTGTCTACAACAACATCCGGAATATCTCCGTGAGGTATAAAATCAGAAGGCTTAGATAATGTTATATTAGTGCCTTTTCCTTTAAATTTTATTTTTTTTGTTTCTGGTTTTTCTTCTTCTATTATTTCTTTTGTAATAAGAGAACAAATTCCTGTTGTATAATTACATTCTTCATTATCACTACATGTGTCTGTTTTTATGTAATAACAACCGTCATCTTTTAATTTACATAATAAAGAAGTTTTACTATCTTTACATTGAGGATAATTATCAGGCAAGCATTCATTTATACAAGTTATGTTTTTTATACAACTTCCTTCTTCACAAATATAATTATAACTACATGATTCATAACTATAACTACTCCACTCTAAACAGGAATCAGAATCATAATTTCCACATGTTCTTATTTTTATTGTTGTTGAATTCACGCAAGATTTTTCTTCTTGGCCAGATGAACATTCATCACTACAGCTTTCACCACCCCCGCCACTACCACCACCTCCACTAGAAGAAGCAACACAAATTCCTTCACTACATATATAACCACTATTACAACTAATTAATCTATAGTTATATATTGTTCTATTATCAGCACAGCCATAAATATCAGATTGATTTATTTCTTGTGATTGATTTTTTGTTGTTGAATTAACACAACTATAATCTTGCCATTCACCTATAGATACATTAATATATTCAGGTCCTACTAATTGATATTCATATTCAGTCACATTTTCAGCACAACCATATGAATCATATTTTATTCTGCTTCTTGATTGGTTCATGTCATTACCAGCACAACCTACATTCTGCCAATCAGTCCAATCAGTATAAGTCCAATTAGGTCCTACAAAGGTATAATTATAAACAGTTTCATTTGCCTTACATCCATATAAATCATATTGAGTTGCACTTTGCTTTAATCTCATTTGATTTCCTATACAGGTATCTTCTTGCCACTCTCCAAATGTTGTATTTTGCAATATAGGTCCATCTAATCTATAATCATATATAGTTTCATTTTCATAACAGCCTGTATCATTAGCATCATATTGAGTTAAGTAACGAGATTGATTCATTTGTTCATTAACACAAGTTAAATTTTGCCATTCACTCCAAGATGTATTAACTAAGCTTATGTATAATATTCTGTATTCTGTCCAAGTTGTGTTAGTTTCATTGCAGCCATTTGCGTCATATTGAGTTATATTACGTGATTGATTCCTTCCCTCGCTTAAACAATTCAAATTCTGCCATTCTGTTGTTATATTTTGCCAGTTTGATGTGCATTCTGTATTATTTAAGCAACCTGAATTATTTATTCCTATATATTCGTTTCCACTTGTACAAATATACCAATCATTCATATTACAATTTTTTATTGTTACATTTGTTCCTTGAATAATCAAACCTGTTGTTTCATCATAAATATTTCCATTAAAACTATAACCTTGACAATCAAGAGTACAATCAGAACACATTATTGTTAAGCCATCTCCTGCTAAACATGTAACATCTGCAGAAAATATAGAAGATTCACTCATTGTAAAACCACAAGTATTTCCAGGATTTGAATAAACAGCAAATCCTGTTAGTTTTTTTTCTTGAAGAAAAAACATGCTTGCTGAGAGAACAATAAATAATGAAACAACTATAATGATAGCACTACTAACAGCAATTGCTTTTTTTTGCATTAATAAAAAAGAAAAATAAAGTTTATAAAGATTATTTACAAGCAAGCTAAAGGCAGGTGAGAATTATTTTTTATATAAATTATCTGCATATTCAAAAACTATGTCAGCTTCTGTTGGACCAGGACCAGGTAAAGTTAATTTTCCTTCTTTATCAGGAATTCCTTTAACACTTCCGTCTACATAAAGTATATTTACATATTCTCCTTTATGATTGAAGTAGTTATATGCTCCTCTAACATTATAATCCATAACTAAAGCTGGTTTTTCTCTTCTTTCTGAAGAATCAACTTTGTAAGATGTTAAGCCGCCAGATAAACCTCTATAGAAGTATGTAGAATCTGTATTCTGGTTTGCTTCCCAATTTGCTTTTACTTTTTCTTTTGTAGTCCAATTGTTTGATGGGCAAACCATTAAATCTGTTGTATTAATGTATTGGGGAATTAAATCTCCTAAACAAATTTTTCTGCTAGAGGTTCTTATTCTATTATTAGCATAACCTAAAGGACCTGTATAAGGATACATCTGATCATTATCAGCAGCATACATCTCGCAGGCTAAACCAATTTGCTTGAGATTATTCATGCATGTTGCTCTTCTTGCGCTTTCTCTTGCCCTGCTTAATGCTGGCATAAGCATTGCAGCTAATGTTGCAATTATTCCAACTACAACCAAAAGCTCAATTAAGGTAAAACCTGCTTTTTTCCCTACTCTAATAACATCTTCTTTTTTTGTTATTCCTTGTTTAAATAATCTTTTAGCAAAAGAATGCAAATTAGAATCATTATTATTTGTTTTTTCTTCTAACCCATTTCCTGTCGGTGAAGGCATAGCATCTGCTCCTAACAAATAATCATCTGCATAGCTATTATAATTTGTCATATTCTTTTTAAGATCCTGAGGTTTATAAATCTTTTGTTTTTGTTACTTTGAAGTGAATATAAATAGATGAAGTTGATTTTTTAAATCCTTCTTGATTTGATTAATAATAATTTTGATTTCTTATTATAAAAATTTTAAATCATTTTTGTTTACAAAAATAAAAATTTTAGAGAAAAGAATTAAAAACCATCTCTCTTTTAGAATTTTATGAAAGAAAACTGCATTTTGCGCAAGATTGTCAAAGGAGAACTTCCTTGCTATAAAATTTGGGAAGATGAAAAACATTTAGCTTTTTTTAAAATCTTTCACAATTCTAGGGCCACCACTACAAACAGAATTAAGATAACAACAAGATTTGCACTCTCCAAATACTCCTGAGTTATTGCGACATTCATAATTCTTTAACGCATTGTAAGCTTCTAAGAAGGTCCCATACTTCTTTAAATCGTCAATTTTATATATTCTTAAAGGGAGGCATCTCCAAATAGTTAAATCAGGGGATATATCAAAAAATGGGGGGCAAATAAAAGAAACATCATTCTCTTGTTTTGCAAAGATTTCTAATTGAGATTCACTGAATGCACAATGAGGGACGCATATATCGCCCCAAGTTTCAATGCCTCTTTTATTTGCTTCTTGTACGATTTCATAAATTCTTTTTCCATACTTTCGTAAAGTATTCTGGCTCTTATATCCAAAAAGATTGCCAGAGCTAACTATAGGTTCTGAAAATGACCATCTAAGTTCGAAATGATATTTTTCAGCTATATCTAAATGTTCAATACCACTAAAGTTATCAGAATCTATTATTGCACCAATTGAAACAACACCTCCTTTTTGTCTAAGTTGTTCAAAAGTCTCAATGAGTTCTTTTTTTTGATTAGAGCTATAATGATGCCATCCTAAAAAAGTTATTTCTGTTTCTATAGGGTATTCTATTCTTTCAAATTCTTTTCTAAATTTTCTATTCCAAAGCCCGTTTGTACTCAAGCCTATTGAAGTGCCACAATTATAAAATCTTCTTCCAATTTCTAGTGCATGGGGGTGAAGAGTCGGCTCTCCTCCAAGAAGATTGATTTGTTTTGGAGGTTCTTTTCTTATTCTTTTTTCTAATTCTAAAATCATATCCTCTTGTATAAACATTGGTTTCCGGCATTCAGACATATAATCTCTTGCGATGCACCATTTACAATCCAAGTTACAAAAGGATGTTAGGAACAGATTTACAGTTAGATCTTGTAGACTATAACCTTTTATCATGTTATTACTAAATAGTAAAGATTTATAAATTTTATGCTAATATGCATACTTTAACAATCATTTAACGCAATTATTTTAACTAGAGAATGAACCATATGTTCGTCTTTTTCTTTAAATTTAAGGTATTTAATTATCTTCCAATCAGAATATATCTCTTTTAGTTGGTTATTTCTAAAATATAATCTTTTTTTATTAAAAGTCGGGTCTTGTTCAGTAAATGAAATAATTATATTAACTCCTTGTTTTTTTGTCATTTTTTTCATTCTTTTTATAAGTTCTATCCCTTTTTGATAATTTAGGAAGTGAAATGTTCCTGTAGAGATTATTATGTCGTATTTTTTTGTTATCTTGAAAAACTCCAAATCGGCGACTTTCGTGTTTATTTTTATTTTTTCCTTTTTTGCTCTTTCCTTTATTTTTTTTATTGCTGTTCTTGATATATCCACACAAGTAACACAGAATCCTTTTTTTGCAAGATAAAGGGCATTTCCGCCTTCGCCGCAACCTAAATCCAAAACACTTCCAGATTTTTTCAACTTTAAAATATCTTTTACCAATCCCGAATCTTCTTCGAATTTAAAATTCTTTCTTTTGTATATCTTATCAAAATAAAATTTATTTGAATGCATTTTTCATTATCTCCTTATTTTTTTGAAATTCTTCTATCTCGGAAAGAATTTGATGTTTATTTAATTTAACATCTTTATATTTAAGATATCCTATATTGAATCCTTCAATTAAACTCTGAGCAGAAAAATCAAAAATACAATTCTCAAAATATGCTAAAGATGAATAAACCCCTGTTATAAAAAGATTTAAATCATTCTTCTGAAATCTTAAGAAAGATTCTTCATTTCCTTTAAATGAATCTTTTGAATACATAGAATCTAAATCTGTAATTCCTATTTCTCCATTAGGCATAATAATTTCATTCCCGTACCAAGAATTTCCTATACCTCTTATAAACCCCTTATTATGTAATTTTCTATAGATAAATCCTATCTTTTTTCCTAAGTTATATAATAGCTTTAATTTTTCATGATGGTCTTTAAGAATTCTTGTAACTTTAATATTTTTAATTAAAAAATAATTTTTTTTCTTGTTAAACTGAACTGAGTCTTTTAATTTTGCAAGAATATTTATTATAACTGCCATGCAAAATTCATCTACTCTTAAATCGCTATTAACAAGGTATATTAAAGAACAATAAGTTTCTGATGTTCTAAATGGCAATAATACCCTTCTTATTCCAATCGGAATATAAGGACTAACAAATCCTTCTTTGATAATTAAATGGTAATTCTTTATTTCCCTCTTAGCATCATTATAATCTAAAGTACCTCTGTGCTCATAAATATTACTTTCTATAATAATCTTCTTTTTAAATAAAATCTCTCTATCGATTATGCAATTCTTAATAAAACCTTTGTACTTCGTACCATTCCTTTTAAATTTGTATGTTTCTCCTTCGATTTTTACTAATGCTCCGCCAGTACCACAACTTAAACCCAGATACTCTCCTTTTGAATCTTTTATTAAAAAGGGAATATTTTTTAATTTAGGATTATACTCCTCCAATATTTCTGAAGGATAAATTTTTAGTCTAATTGGTTTTCTAAATGTAAGAGATAATCTTTTTGTGAACTCATCGTTATTGTTCCAACCACTATGAAATCCAAAAAAACCTTCAGGATATGAAAAATCAAACTTTGTCATTTTAATCTAATTGAATATTTTTTAATTTTTAAGCTCTTGCAATCAAAGTTTTTCTTAAGATATTTTATTAATTCTTTTAATTTATGCGGTTTTGTACATATAGAAGCTTCTATTATGACAATATTATACTCAGGATAAGAGCTATATATAATATGACTTGTAGACAAAAAATAGCAGATATTTATTCCTTGATGATTATAATATTTATATGTTCTTCTTATAATTTTAGAATCAAGTAAACTAGAAATAGTATCAAGAATACTGTAAACCTTTTTTCTGTCATCTAAGATATCTTTTGTTTTTGTCTTTAAAATAAAAATAAAATTATGTATTTTATTTATCATTTTGTGTTTTATAATTTGGAAAAAAGATATTTATCTCTTTCATGAATAACACCCCAGTTTTTATTTAAATTCTCTAAAATATCATTTGAAAATGAACGAAAAATTGAATAAAAAAGCATAGAATTAAGCCATTTTAGATTTATTTTTAGAGTCTTTATTTTAATTTCTATATCTTTTTCAGAGAATTTGAGGGGGTCTACAATATCAGAAGCTATTAATCTCCCCCAAAAGTCTACATAATGAGGTATCCAGATCCTATAAGGTCTAACAATTTTGAATACAGACTTGTAAGTTTGAATTATTCTATAATAAACTTCTCCCGCAGAGTCAGGAGACTCGCAATGAGTAACAATGGCTGACTTTTCTTTCATAATTCTCTTTAGATTAAGAATAAACTCCTTTGAAAAAATCTTTAGAGCAAAATTTTTAGGGTCAGAAATATCTAAGACGATGAGATCATATTTATTATGAGTGTCTTTTACATAGTCAAAACCATCATTAAAATAAAGACGAACTCTTTTATCGTTAAAATATTTTTTAACTTCTGGGAAGTATTTCCTACAAATATTTACTACATCTTTATCGATTTCTACAAGATCTATTCTTTGAATATAAGGATATTTTATTAATTCCCCTAAAGAAAAACCATCCCCTCCGCCAATAACTAACACTTCTTTTATTTTTTCCATAGATAAAACAACAGGGTGTATAAGACTTTCATGAACATAACTATTAAATTTTTCACAAATTTGTATCTCATTATCAAGAGTAAGAATCTTTCCAAAAAGGTTAGACTTATATATTTCTATCTTTTGAAATCTAGAGAATTTATGAAAAATTCTTTTAACCCTAATTAAATGTTTTATATTTTGAGAATTCCAATTCTTAAACCAGATTAATTTATTTTTTCTCATAATATTGGTAAAAGTACATTTTCCCCCATTTCTTTTCTTTTGATCTATCATAAAAATCATTTTTTGGGTATTTAAAATTTTTTGTTATTTTTAATTCAATTATTGTTTCAGGCGATAATGAAACTCCTGGAAGAAATTCAGAAAAACCAAAACGCTTTAAAAAACTAATAAGTTTTAATTTTGATACATCTTGTTGAAATAAATTTAATAACTCTTTGATAAATCTTTTAATTAATATTTCCGGGCAATCGTAAGTAACTGCTTTCTTTTCTATTTTATTTATTTTTAATCCGTGCGATTTAATAAAATTAAATAATTTTTTTCTTTCTTTATATGTGAATATAGGAATATCGTCAACTAATTGAATAACGAATTGGCCGCCGAAACCATTTTTTGATAAACAGTTTATTACTCTTGTTAAAAAAGAAATATACCCACCAAGACAATGTGAAGAATCAAAAAAGAAATAATCATAAGACTTTAAAAATTTTTTAGGTAAAGGTTCTCTCACATCATAATGAAAGGTGTTAATCTTATATCTCTTTTTTTTAGAAACCTTCTCAATGTAATTTATAATTCTTGTATCTATCTCTAAAACATCTATTTTTAATTTATTGAAATTTGCAGCTAAAAAAATACTTAATAGATCATCATCTCCTAAGATTAAGATTTTTTTAATAGAAAATTTGTTTAATGAATCCTTAAAAAGGTCTAGTTTTTTAAACATCGTTCGTTTGTCTGTATATAGCTGAGAATACTTCAATGTAGGGGAATTAATTTTTCTAAACCTCTCAATTTCTTTTGGGAAAAACCATTTTTTTGAACTAAACTTGCTTTGAATATCGCAATTATTTAAATAATTTGCAATTTTACAAGGATTTTTTTGATATAGAATCCATAAGTCCATCAGTATGTCCTCAACTTTTGATTCAGATCTCATAAAATCCATAAAAGAATATCTTCTTTTGATACTCTCTTCTATTTCTTTTATTCTGTTCATACTCTCTTTAAAAATCAGTTAATATTTAAATTTTGTTTTATCAAAATAAAAAATTTAGGAAAATAAAGAATTTAGCATTTAATCTTAAATGCTTTGGAGAAAAGTGTTTTTGTGCTATGCCCAATACATTCAAAAATTAAATAAAGTTTTAAGTTCGGTTGGGTTTGAAACTATTTTTTTTATTTGTTCTAAGTAGTCATCATTCAATCTGTTGAACAAAATATAAGGTTTATTTATAAGATGATTATTTGGTAGATCTATACTACTTGCCGAATCCCAAAGTCCGACTTTCGTAACTTTTCCCTCTAAATTCAACTGTTCCCAAATTCTTTGAGCTGCATTTGGTAAATAAGGCTGTGTTAAAATAGCTAGAGTTTTACATAAATTAGCACATAAATATAAAGTACAGTTTGTTCTTTTATTATCTTTTTTTACAGTATTCCATGGTTCGCTATCATTAAAATATTTATTTCCATAAGATACAAGAGAAAGGATCTTAAAAAACATCGATTTTGCAAGCGATATGGTAAAAATAGGCTTAATAGACACATTAAATCATGTAAAAATCATGTAATAATGGTTCCATATCCAGGAACTCCGTTAGCAAGAAATCCAGATAAATATGGAATAAAAATTTTAACTAGAGATTAGAAGCAAGATGACGAATACGGATTACCAGTTTTCGAATCTCGAACAATCGAAAGAAAAGAAATTCTCGATTTATATGAATATGCCAATATTAGATTCGCTGAAGTTTTGGAAGAAACTTATAATTCTATGCTTGTTGAATAACTTTTTAACCTATAACAGATTTAATCGTTTATGAAGATTAAATTAGCAAGAAAAGAATACTTAGAAGTATTTATACCAACAAAACAAGAATTTAACGAAGATTATGGGATTTCTGAAAAATCAGAAAATTTTATTATTGAAGAATTTGAAGACTATCTAAAAAGAGGGTGTATAATCCTGGCGGCGATAGATAAATCCAAAATTATAGGATATCTTGCAGGAATAATTGAAGAATATTTATATGAGAAATTTGGTTATATCGGAGAAGTTTTTATTTCAAAGAAATTCAGAAATAAAGGAATTTCAACTAAATTAAAAGATAAATTTATTGAATTTCTTAAATCAAAAAATATTAATTTATGTAGAATAGATGTAAATCCAGATAATTCTGCTCAAGAAGTTTATAAAAAGTGGGGTTTCAAGATAGATAGATATAGAATGAGTTTAAAGTTATCTAAGAAATTAACAACGGCGACCCCCTAAAACCTTAGATATTGTCTTGCTTCGCAAGAAATATTATACAAAACTCAAACTCAACTTTGAGCTTTTGGGCATTCGCCCAACGTTGCACTAAAACTCAATCCCTGCAAGTATTCAGGAAAAATGAACAGCAATTTAACGGTTCCGCTCACCTGCATTTCCGTCTCCCACATCCAAAATTTCAATTATATATTTATCTGGCTTTAATCCCCATAAACATTTTTCTTCTTTATATTTTTTTTCAAATAAATTTTTTTGCATTAATAAAAAAGAAAAAGGAAGTTTATAAAATTTGTGAAGAAGAAAGATTTTTAAATTTTTATTTTTTTAAATTATAAAAGTAAAATATAGGAGGAAAAACAAAATGTCAAAATGCAAAGCGATTTTAGATGTAAAAAAAATTGAGAGAATTAGTTTACAAAAGAAAAATCAAAAATCTTCTAATAATGTTAAAAAATCTAATAAATAAAATCCTTTTTTATTTTATTTTTTAAGATGATAGAAAAACTACATTATTATAGTATACCCCATTTAATTCATATTGAAACAACTTATGGATGCAATCAGGGATGTATTTTTTGTTATAATCCTAATAGAAATTACTCTATTGATTATAAAAAATTAGACAAAATTATAGATAGTGTTTATAAATCAAAAATACCCCATGTTTATCTTATTGGAGGGGAACCTTCACTTTTAAGTGTTAAAAAATTAAATGAATATATAGATAAACTTTCAAAATATTCTTCAGTTACAATTGTAACTAATGGTTTTAAGTATATGAAAGGTCTCTCAAAAAATCTCGCTTGCTTAGGCATCCCAATTCATGGAGATAAAAAAACCCATGAATATTTAACTAATAATCCTAAAAGTTATAATAAAATAATTAGTAATATAAAAAAATATATTGAAGAAGGTTTTGATGTAAGAATTATCCCTGTTTTGACATCTATTAATTATAATCAGATGTATAATATAATTAAACTCTCTACTAAATTAGGAGCGGAAAGTGTTTTTGTAGATAGATTTGAGCCAGGAGGAATTGGTAGCAAATTAACAAAAAAACTTTTACCTTCAACCAAACAGTTTAAAATTGCTTTAGATCAAATGATAAAAGCAAAAAAAGATTTCGGAATTCCTCTTGGTTTTGGTACAGCAATTCCTTATTGTTTAGACAAAAGATTAATTGATGAAAATATTTATGCAAATTGCGGAGCAGGGATAACTTTTGGAGCTATAAATCCAAATGGCGATTTTAGAATTTGTAATCAATCTTTAAAGGTTTATGGAAATGTTTTAAAAGAACCATTAGAAAAAATTTGGAATAAAAAAGAATTAGACGAATTTAGAAATTTAAGTTGGGTTAATGAGCCTTGTAAAAGTTGTAATTTACTCTACGAATGTTTAGGAGGTTGTAAGGTTGATTCTAATTTCCCTGGAGAATTTTGTATTGATTATTCTGTAAGATGTTGTAAAGAACCTCTTAATAAAATTAAAATTAAAACAAAAAAACTAATATTTAAAGTACCAACAAACATGAGAAGATTTAAGAAAAATAGATATTTAAAATTAAATGATTTTCATAAAGAAATTTATATTGTTACAAGGTATCAAACAGTAGAGATTGATGAATCTACTAAAAGAATAGTAAAGTTTATTTTAAAGAATGAAGATTATATTTTAGAGAAAGAAATTTTAGATAAATTTTCAAATGATTTTGAAAAAAAAGATTTAAGAGAGCTACTTTCAAAATTTATATATATCGGAGCAATAGATGAAATATAAAAATTTTATTCAAAGATGTGATTGGGAAATAACAACAAAGTGTAATCTTAATTGTAAACATTGTTTAATTAATTATAAGCCGAAAAAAGAACTTTCTACTAAAGAGTGTTTTTTAGTGATAGATCTATTAAAAAAATTGGGGTGCAAGCAGATAAATTTTACTGGTGGCGAAGCTCTTATCAAAAAAAATTTTTTAAAAATTTTAAAGTACTCTTATGAAAGAGGGATAGTAAATAACCTTTTTACAAATGGAACACAGATTAATAGTAAAAATATTATTTTTCTTAAAAAATACATTAATTATATTGGAGTAAGTATTGAAGGAATGAAAGAAGAAAATGATTTTATTAGGGGAAAAAACTCTTACAACAAAGTAAAAAGAACATTAGTATTATTAAATAAAGAAAAAATTCCTTTTGGAATTTATATGACTTTAAATAAAAAGAACATATTAAATCTCAAAAAAATTCTTAAAAAAATTGTTAAATATAATCCTAAAAATATTAGTTTAAACGAACTCGTTTTTAGGGGAAAAGCTAAAAAAAATAAAAAAAAAGTATATGTAAAAATAAATAATAAAGAAATCTTAAGAATTTTAAAAGAAATTTTTCCTGACGAAAGATTTAGAATTGAGAGGGGTTGTAATATTAATCCAAAAAATATTTTTCTAACCTCTGAAGGAAAGTTTTATTTCTGTACGGAAATAAGGCAATGTAAAAAAACAAAATTTTTAGGAAGTTTTTTTCCTCCCAATTTTCATAAATTCAAAAAATTCTCAAATAATTTTTCTAAAAAGAATTTGCCAAAAAATTGCCCTTATTTCTCTTATATTTCAAAAAATATAAAATTAAATCTTTTAACAGGTAAAAAATGCCCATTTATAAAATAAATATAAAAAATATTTTTCCAGGAATTTCGAAAGTTTGTAAAAATTGTAATATTTGTTGTAGAACTTATGGTTGGCTTTTAGAAGAGGAGGCAAAGAAATTTTATAAAAGAGGGTATCCAATAATAAATTTAAATAATTCTATTTTTTGTATAGATTCATTTAAACGGGATAAAAAAGGAAATTTAATTTTGAATAAAATTCCTCGTTGCCGATTTTATAAAAAAAAGAAGTGTTTAATTAATAAAAACAAACCTCTTGATTGTAAACTTTTTCCTATTAAAGTCAGATTCAATGAAGATGATTGTTTTTTAGGTTTAAGTCTTGGTTGTAAATATATATCTAATCTAAGTGAGAAAGAAAAAAATAAACTCTATAAGAGAGTAAAAAATTTTATAGAACATATGCCAAAAAAAGATTTAGATAAATATCTTAATTTAATGTATAATGTTAACTTAATATCCCAACCTAAAAAGTTTTGGATGAAAAAATTAATAACTTTTAAAAAAGAAGGAAATTCTTGGAAATTAATATCTTTTCATGACTAAATAAATTGTTCTTTTTTTTGGTATATCTGGCCAATCAATAATTATTTCTCCATAAAAACCATTATTAGTAAAAATTCTAGCAATCTCTTTTAATTCTTTTTCACTTTTTGGATAAAATTGAATAATAAGAGGCCCTCCCTCATTTAAAACAGAATAAATTCCTTGAGCTACTTTTTTTATGTCATTTTTGTCTTTGATCCACTGAAGAGCGGAAACAGAAACAACTCCATCAAATTTACGACCATTAAATAATTCTTTAATATCTCTCATATCCCCAACATAAGCTTCAAATCCTTTTTCTTTTGCTTTTTCTATCATTTTTGGAATTAAATCCATACATACCACATTATATCCAGCAGAGCGATAAACCTCCGCGGTATATCCTGGCCCTGAACCAATATCTAATAAAGATTTTCCTGGTTCTAATTCTAAAAGTTCTAAAACTCTATACGCAATTTTTTCTTGCGCTCTTCTCATACCTCCAGAACGTGCATATTTTTCTACTTCTTCATCACTATAATAAAGAAAGGGATCTCCTAAATATTCTTCAGGTCTATCATTTTTTACAAACCATCCTTTATCTTTCTTTGAGCTTACTTTTTTTCTTTGATTTCTGTTAAATTCCCTTTCCATTTCTTTAAATAAATAATTTTCTAAATTTTTATTCTTTTTCATATTCTTTTTAAGATCCTGAGGTTTATAAATCTTTTGTTTTTGTTACTTTTAAGTGAATATAAATAGATGAAGTTGATTTTTTAAATTATAAAGATATCAAAGTAATTTTTATTACTTATTAATCACTACAAAATAAAAAGGTTTAAATAGTAGAAAATTAAATTATATTTAATAAAAATAATTAGAAAGATTATTAAATAATATTAACTTGAAGATTTAATGAAAGATAAAAGAAAAACACAACGAGAAATAATAAGTGAAAAAATAAAAAGAGAGTATTTTATTTTGACACAAAAAGGTGAAGAATATTCGATAAATTTGGATAACAAAGAAGAAGTTGAAAGAGTATTATCTAAAGTAGGCAGTCAAGAATTGAAGACTTATGTAACAAATATAGAATTGGGCATGATGCCTAAAAAAGAGTCTCCTTCAATAAAAGAGATGCAACAACAAGAACTTGTTGGTTATGCTCCTGAAGCAGATTCTGGGCATTTTAAGTTTTATCCAAAGGGTAATTTGATTTTTGAATTAATCAAAGATTGGTGTGATGAAATTGCTATTAAAAGACTTAACTGTATGAAAATAGAAACACCAGTAATGTATAATTGGGCAGATCCAGAAATAAAAGAACAAGGAGGAAGTTTTCATGAAAGACATTATACTGTTAAATGTCCTGATGAGCCAGAAAAAGAGCTTGTGATGAGATTTGCAGGAGATTTTGGTTTATTTAAAATTATGAAAAATGCTAAGTTTTCTTATAAAAATCTTCCTTTAAGAATTTATGAATTTAGCAAGAGTTTTAGATATGAACAAGCTGGAGAACTTTCTGGGCTTAAAAGATTAAGAGCATTTCATATGCCTGATATTCATAGTTTTACTGCTGATGTAGAGAGTGGATGGGAAGAATATAAAGAACTTTATAGAAATTATGATGATTTAACTAAAGGATTAGGAATAAAATATGCTATTGCTTTTAGAATTGTTAAAGATTTTTATGAAAAATATAAAGAACAAATTATTGAGATGTTGAAATATTCTGGTATGCCAGCATTTATAGAAACTCTTTCTGAAATGAAGCACTATTGGGCAGTTAAGCATGAATTTCAAGGTTTAGATTCTGTTGGTGGTTCTACACAACTTGCTACAGTTCAATTGGATGTTAAAGATTCAGAAACATATGGCATAACTTATGTGGATAAAGATGGTAAGAATAAAGGATGTATTATAGTTCACAGTTCTATAGGAAGTATAGAAAGATTATTATATTGTATTTTAGAAAATGCTTTTACACAATCAAAGAAAATGTTGCCATATTGGCTTTGTCCTACTCAATTACGAATTGCTCCTTTATCTGAAAAATATTTGGAAGAAAGTATAAATTTAGCAAAACGATTTAACTCTTATGGAATTAGAACTGATGTTGATGACAGAAATGAAACAATTCAGAAAAAGGTTTTAAATGCCGAAAATGAATGGATTAGGTATTTAATTGTTTATGGTGAAAAGGAAATGAAAGAGAAACAATATTCTGTTAGGGAAAGAGAAAGTGGCAAAATAATAAAATTTTCAGAAGAAGAATTAAAAAGAAAACTTTTGGAACAACAACAAGGAATGCCTTATCGCGACTTGCCCCTTCCACTATGCATAAGTAAAAGACCTATATTTTATGGTTAAAGTACAAATGGATGAAAATTTATACAAAAAAGCAATTTATCAAATCTTAGGAGAAGAAATTGGTTTTGATGAAGCAAAAATATACCTAGATATGTTATTTTCTAAAAAAATTTTCAAAAATTTTAGTATAAGTAAAACATATAGAATACTTCAAAAATTATATAGGATAGCAACGAACCTTATGGACTTTCCTATGATTCTGAGTTAGAGTATATTTTAAATGCAAACATTAGGGAATCTGATAAAAAGAAAATTTTATCAGAAAATGCTAAGGAGATTTTTAGATTAAAGTAATATTATAAGTTAATTGTTCTTTATATGTTTTCTTAATAGTTTCATAAACCATATAGTATAATATCAAAGCTACTATTTAAATTTTTCGTAAATAATTTCACTTTTAAACAATATTTAATTATTTAATTGAAAATTCTATTTTCTAATTCTTTTACTTCTTTACTTAAATCTAAATCTAATTCAGAACAAACTCTTTTGGTTATATTAGAAATGTGTGTATGAAGAGCATTCCTATCAATAAATTTTTTGCTAATGTTATTATGTATTAGCTCATGGATTAATACTACAAGAATATATTTTTCATTTTCTTCATATCTTAATGTTAGTGGGCTTGATATTGGCTTTGTTTTTTCTGTTAAATAAATAGGAATATATTTTTTCCTCCAAGGTTCATTAAATTTCTCAATAAAAATTAATATTTTTTTTATATATTTATTGTATAAATCTTCAAATTTTGAAAATTTTATTTTTAATTCTTCTAGTTTAATGTGATTAAATTCTTTGTTAAATAGAGCATTATATGGGTATGAATATATTAATTCAGTTTTGGGTATCATTTTAAAGTAAATTATATGAATTATATATAAATTTTACTTTTTAAATTTCTAAATTCTTCCATAAACAACCCATCTCTATCTAGAAGTAGATAGCCTAAGAGCAACCAAATTCTGAAAATGAAATTTCATCAAATATGACAAATTATTAAGTAAAAATACTTACAAATAATTTTTTTATTAATAAATAAGGAAAGATAAAATTATAATCAATAAGATAAAATATTTAAAAATACTAATTAATTTATATTATTTAAAGCGTTCGTAGTATAGTTGGTTAGTATCTCTCGTTGCCAACGAGAAGGCCCGGGTTCGAATCCCGGCGAACGCATACATAAATTTAAAAGCATAAATAATTTTTAATACTAGAGAGCCTGTAGGCTAATGGCAGACCCTCTCGTTTACACCGAGATGGCGGAGGTTCGATTCCTCCCAGGCTCATTAAAGAATTTAAACAAAGTTTAAATATTAACTTTATTTATTTAAAAAATGAATGCAGAAGAAAAAAAACAAGAAAAAAATAATTTAGATAATATCAAAGATCATTCTGAAATTTATAAAAAGATTTCTAATCAAATTCCTGAAAAAGGAAAAAAAGAATTGGAATTAGAAAATGTAAAAAAAGAAATTGAAAAATTAAAAAAAGAAGTAATAAAAAAGTATTCTTTTGTTCTTGCTATTGGAATTATTCCGCCACAAGCAAATGAAAAATTCGTAGAAGAAGAAATAGAAGAAGAGCTACCAAAAGAAGAGATAGAACAAAGAAAAAAATTAATTCATCTTGCTATAATAATACCGGATGAAAAAATTAAAGAATTACCAAAAATAAAATTAGATTTGATTCAGAAGGTAAAAGAATATAAACAAAAAGTATGGTTGCATTTTTTTTCTCCTAATATAATATGGGAAATGTGTATGGATGAAAAGTATGATTTAGTTGAAGCATTATCTATGTCTTTTCCTTTGTTTGATAAAGGAATTTTGGGATCTTTAAGATTAGCGTCAATTCATAAAACATTGGTGTTAAGGAAATTCGAAAAATATGTTGTAAGTTATGTTATTGCAGGATCTTTAGTTAGAGGAGAAGCAAAAGAGACTTCTGATGTTGATGTTTATGTAATTATAAATGATACTGATGTAAAAAGAATGAACAGATTTGAATTAAAAGAAAAACTCAGAAGTATTATCTATTCTTACATAATAGAGGCTTCGGAAATAGCTGGAGTAAAAAATAAGTTAAATGTACAAGTTTATATCTTAACAGAATTTTGGGAATCTGTAAAAGATGCAAATCCTGTAATTTTCACTTTTATTCGAGACGGGGTTCCTTTATTTGATCAAGGCACTTTTATGCCATGGAAATTGTTATTAAAAATGGGAAAATTAAAACCAAGCCCAGAAGCAATAGATATGTTCATGTCTATAGGAGATAAAATAGAAGAAATAGCTAAAAAAAAATTAATTGATATAGTAATTAATGAAATGTACTGGGGAATTGTAACTCCTTCTCAAGCATTATTGATGTTATATGGTATTCCTCCATTAGCACCAAAAGAAACTGTAAGTGAAATGAAAAAAATATTTTTAGATAAAGAGAAAATTCTTGAAAAAAAATATATTGATATACTAGAAAAAATTATAAAATTGTATAAAGCATATGAACATGATGAATTAAAAGAAATAAAAGGAAAAGAAATAGATGTTTTAATAGAAGAATGTCGAGAGTATATGAAAAGATTAAAAGAACTGAGAAAGCAAATAGAAGAGAGAGTTAATGAAAAAACAATAGAAGAATTATATAAGAATGTTATAGAATTAATGAAAAATTTATTTGGAAGAGGTAGTGAAAAAATTTACAAAGAAAAAATAGAAGAAAAAATAAAAAATGGAATTTTTCCTTCCTATATAATTAAACTATTTAATAATTTATTAAAGATTAAAAAAGAGATAAAAAAAGCATCTAAACATGAAGTAGAAAATGCAAGAAAAGATGCTAATATATTAATAAACTATTTAACTGAATATAATCAAAGACAAGAGTTTTTAAAATCAGAAAAAAACAGATATAAAATAAAAATAAAAGATAAAATAAAAGAATTAGTAATTTTAGGAAAAGAAGTATTTTTATTAGATGAGAAAAAAGTGTATAGGTATAACGAAGAAAAAGAGGTATTTAAAGAATCTAATATTGAAGAAATTTCAAATTTTATTTCAAATAAGGAAGAAGAAATTAAATTAAATGATAAATTTTTTTCTGCTCTAAAAAAACAATTTGGAAATTATGAAATAACCTTTTAAATTAAAAATTATAAAATTATTACATAAATTTAAAAAATCTAATTAAAGATAATTAATAAAATAATAAAAAATAATTTTGTAAAGATTTTTAAATACTACCTTTATATTAAGTTTTATAAAATGGCTAAAGTAATTCAATTTAGAAGAGGAAGGCATACTTTACATAAAAGGCATTTTATTATAGATGTTGGAGCAAAAAATAAAGAAGAGGCATCTAAGTTTATAGGAAAAGAAGTTGCATGGAAAAGTCCATCTGGAAAAATTATAAAAGGAAAGATTTCTTCTTGTCATGGAAATAAAGGATTAGTAAGAGCTATATTTGAAAAAGGTTTACCAGGCCAAGCGCTAAATAATGAAATTGAAATAATAAAATAAAATGGCATTAAGAAAAGCTTTAGCATATAGTAAAAAACACGTAACACCTTATACTAGAAAGTCTACATCAAAAAATAAAAATTATATAAAAACTGTCCCTCCTGTAAAAATATCTAAATTTCAGATGGGAGATTTAAATGGTTATAAAGAAGGAAAGTATAATATAATTATAAAATTATGCTCAGGAGAAGATGTATTGATAAGAGATAATGCATTAGAAGCCGCAAGACAATATGTCAATAAAGAATTAGAAAAAAATTCTGCTGGTCAATTTTATTTTGAGCTGAAAGTTCATCCTCATCATATAATAAGAGAAAATAAAACATTAACAGGAGCTGGGGCTGATAGAATGTCTAAAGGAATGCAACATTCTTTCGGTACAACAATAGGAAGAGGTGCTATAGTAAAAAAAGATAAAGAAATATTTTTAGTAGCGACAAATAATGAAAAAGTAAAAAGAATAGCAATTGATGCTTTAGAAAAAATAAAGGCAAAAATTCCATGTCATGCAAGAATTGTTTTAGAAACAAAAAATAAATAAAAAAGGCTAAAATTTATTAAGTATAATTTTCTTATTGAGATATGACAAAAGAGAGGTATAATTTTGTTAAGTGGTTTTCTGAAATATCAAAAAAAGATATAAAATTAGTTGGCGGGAAGGGTGCTAATCTAGGGGAAATGTATAACGAAGGTTTTCCTGTACCTTCCGGTTTTGTAGTAACATCAGAAGCATATGAATTTTTTTTAAGAGAAAGTGGATTAAAAGAAAAAATCTATGATATATTAAAATTTCTTAATATTGAAAATACGCAAGAATTAGAAGAAACTTCAAAAAAGATAAACGAAATGATAGAAAAAGCTAATATGCCAGAAATTTTAGAAGAAGAAATTTTAGATGCTTATGATATTTTATCAACAAGCGATTCTTTATTTATTACTAATAATTTGATTACAACTTCGATATTAAAAACCTCAAAAGAAAATGTTTTTGTTGCTATTAGATCTAGTGCTACTGCAGAAGATACTATAAAAGCAAGTTTTGCCGGTCAAAATGAAACTTTCCTTAATGTAAAAGGAAAATATGAAGTTATAAATCACATAAAGAAATGTTTTGCATCTCTTTTTACTTCCAGATCAATTTATTATAGAATAAAAAAAGGTTTTAAACATGAAGATGTACTAATTGCTGTTATAGTCCAAAAAATGGTTAATAGTGATAAGTCTGGTGTAATGTTTTCTCGTAATCCAATAAATCCTGAAGATAATAACATTATAATAGAAGCTGTTTATGGATTAGGAGAAGGCATAGTATCTGGAAAAATTTCTCCAGATAAGTATGTTGTTTCAAGAGATTTAAATATTTTAGAACAAATTATAGGAAATAAAAAAATAGAAATTACACGTAATTCTGAAGGAAAAAATATTATTATACAACTAAATGAAAAAAAAGCAAAATCAAAAGTTTTAACAGATGATGAAATAAAAAAACTTGCGGAATATGCTATAAAATTAGAAAAACACTATAACCAACCACAAGACATAGAGTTTGCAATAGATTCTAATGAAATATACATTGTTCAAACAAGACCTATAACAACAATAGGAAAAATAGAAACAACAAAAAAAATTTCCGAAGGAAAAGTAATCTTAAGCGGATTTGGCGTTTCCCCAGGAATAGGTATTGGAAAAGTAAAAATAGTTAATACATTAAAAGATTTAGAAAAAATAGAAAAAGGAGATATTCTTGTAACAAAAATGACAAATCCAGATATGGTTGTGACAATGCAAAAATGCTCTGCTATAATTACAGATGAAGGTGGCTTAACATGTCATGCAGCTATTGTTAGCAGAGAGATGGGCATACCTGCTGTTGTAGGAACAGAAAAAGCTACTTCTATTTTAAAAGAAGATTTAATTGTTACTGTAGATGGTTTTACCGGAAAGATTTATGAAGGTAAAGCAAAAGAAGAAATAAAGGTCGAAATAAAAGAAGTAGTAAAAACCAAAACAAAGATAAAAGTTGGAATTGATTTACCAAGCTTCGCGGAAAGGGCATCAAAAACTTCTTGTAAAGAAGTTGGTTTATTAAGATTAGAAGGAATAATTGCGGAATCAGGAAAACATCCGTTCTATTTTTTAAAAAATAATAAAATAGATGAATACGAAAAAATAATCTTTAAAGGAATATCTGAAATAGCGAAATATTTTGATGAAATATGGATTAGAACATCTGATATAAGAAGTGATGAATATAATAATTTAGAAGGAGCACCAAAAGAAAAAGAAAATAATCCTATGTTAGGACTACATGGAATTAGAGCAAGTTTAAAATATAAAGAAATATTAAAAGCAGAGATTAAAGCAATGTTAGAACTATCCAAAAATAAAATTATTGGAATATTATTACCACAAGTTATTAAAGTAGAAGAAATAAAAGAATTTAAAAAAATTTTATATTCTCTAACAACTAATGAAATAAAAAATATAAAACTAGGAATTATGATAGAAACTCCTGCTTCTACACAAATAATTTATGATTTATGTAAAGAAGGTATAGATTTTATAAGTTTTGGAACTAATGATTTAACTCAATACACTTTAGCTGTCGACAGGAATAATGAAAATGTACAATATTTATATGATGAAATGCATCCTGCTATATTAAAACAATTAGCATATGTTATATCTGTATGTAAAAAATATAAAGTAGAAACTTCTATATGTGGGCAGGCAGCAAATAATGAAAAAATGGTAGAATTTTTGATTAAACATGGAATAGATAGTTTAACTGTAACTCCTGATAAAGCTTACGAAATAAGTAAATTTGTTTTGGATTTAGAAAAAAAAGGATTGAAAGGGATAAGTTTAAAAACTAAAAGATTTAAATTAAAATTTATGGCAAAAAAGAAAGAGTTAGAAAATAAAGAAAAATTAGAGAAAAAAGAAGAAGATAAAAAGTTAGAAGAGAAAAAAGAAGAAGGAAAACAAGAGGAATGGCCAGACTTAGATTTAGGAATAGACATTTTTAATAGCGATCTTAAATAATGTTATTACTCAAAAAAGACAAAAAAGAAAAAATTTATAAATTTCTTTTTCTTTTAAAAAATATGGGTAAAAAGGAATTTATAGAAAAGTGGGAAGAAGAAAGAAAAGATAAATCTATTTTAGAAAATTTGAGTAGAGATAATTATGATCCTAATATTTATCAATATGTAAGAAATCAAACAATAGAAATAACAGGATTAGATCCAACTGTAGATGAAAATGGAAATAGCATAAATTTAACACCAGATAAATATAGAGCTTTAATGAATGCTGTTTATTTAACAAAAAGAGGAAGAGCGATAGATTTTTCAAAAAGAAATTTAGAAAATATACTAAAAGATGCAGAAGAAAAAGAATTATTTAATATATCTTTATTGAGTAAATCTTCTTCTGATCAAAAGTATAAAGAGTTTATAAAATATTTAGAAGAGGTAAAAAATATACAACAGATAATTTTTTTATATAAACAAGGTAATGAAAAAGAGAAGGAAATTGCTAAAAATTTAATGAATCAAGAAGCGGGAAAAATAATTAAAGAATATCTAATTGAAAGTAAAAAATTAAAAGATGAAAAAGAAATAAAAATGTGGACAAATGTATTTTTATATGTTTCTGCAATAAACCATGATTTGATTTTAAAAATTTATCAAAACAAATTAGAAAAATTAGAAGAAAAAACAAAAAAATTCAAAAAACCATATTTAGTAGATTATATAAAAGATATACATAAAAAAGCGGATGAAGTTGAAAAAGAAAGACTATATGAAACTATATATGAAGTTTTTAAATCAAAGGAATAAATCTTTATAAAAAATTTAAAGGCATTTTAGATAAGAATTTTTAATATGATTATACTAATAAATCTTTAACTATTCTTTTCATTTCTTCTACAAAAGAATTAGTTTTCTCAAACCATTCATCTATTTCTCTTCCCTTTATATCTGTTATTTCTCCATGAAGAATTTTTCTATGCAGAACATATAAGTCTCTTAACCATACAACATAATTAATTTTTAATTCTTTTTTATCAACAAAAGTTTCTTTTAACATAAGTGGTACATTTTCTGGACTTGGAGGTAATTTTTTAGCCGCCATTAATGCTGCTTGTGCAGAATCTATCATTGCCCAATATAATCCTTCAATAGTAGAAAGTTTATTTGCTCTGCTTCTTGAAATGTGTAAAGGAGCTCTTTGTAAATTAATAAAAATAGATTCTTCTGTTGATTTAATTTTTCCTTCTTGCAGTAATACTTTTAAAGGAGTAAAAAAACCACCAAAATCTATAAGAGGATAACCATATCTTAATATATTAATAACTATAGGATCTCCTCTAATTAAATCTTGCCACCAAGTTTTTAATCTAATAGAATTAATATGAAGTTCTTTTCTATAAGGATTAGATTGTATTAATTTTCCTAATTCTTCTCTATACCAAACAATAAGTTCTTCATCCCAAGATACAGAAACATCATCCACTATAATTATTATATCTATATCGCTACCTGGTGTAGAAGTTCCTTTAACATTACTACCAAAAAGAATTATACTTTTTATAAGTTTGTCAAATTTTTGATAAACTTTTGTAGCAAAATCAAAAGCAATATCTTTTTCTGTTACTAATTTTAAGGTTTCTTTTTCTTTTAAATATTTATTTTTTGAAGAAATATTCTTTAATCTTTCTTTTTTATTTTTATTTTCCATTTTACCTCTTTTTAATTTAAGTTAATTAATTTAAGTTAAATTAAGTTTTTAAATTTTGCTTATAAAACCATTTGTTATATAATTCTTATATTTTTATTTTTTATCATATTTATTTAATCTACTGGTGTACCGCTAACTCTTGATTGTTTTCCTGAAACTTGGCCTCCTAGTTCCATTGGTAATGATGTAAAACCAGAACCATAAATAGAAAAATGCTGTTCTGGTAAAATAGTTCCCATTCCTGCATAATAAGAATAAAATCCTCCTGCTTGATTCCAATAAGGAGCCATCATCATGCTATATAAAGGAGAGGAAAACGCTTCTAAAGAGTATGTTATTGGTGGTGTTTTAAAATGTTGCCACCAACTTGCTGCTTCTACAATTTTTTTTGCTTCATATCCTTCTTTTCCCAATTTTTCTAAAATTTCTTTTATTGGAACATTTCCCATACCCATAGGCAATTCTGTATGTTCTAAACCAAAATTATCACTTAAATGAATTTTCTTAACGAAAGGTTTTATTTTTTCTGTTTCTTTTATTATATCCTCTTTCTCATAACCATATTTTCTTAACATATTAATATGACCAACATCCCATGTAGCACCTATTATTTTTTCTGCAGCTTTTCTTGCTTCTTCTTCTGACATTCCTTCTCTTTTTGCTCTTTCTATAAAATTTTTTCTTGATTTTTCTATTAAAGCTTTTAATTCTTCTGCTGTCGAAATAGCACTACCTAATGGAGGATTTTCTATAGCTATTATAGGCGCTTTGTCTTTAAATTCTTTGTAAGATTGAAAAGCGACATTTCCAAAAGTTTCAGCAGATTTATCAATTATAAATTCATTTAATGGTTTAAACAAAGGAGGATTTTTTATTTCAGATAAAATTTTTACACCTTTTCTAATAATGTCAGAAAATTCTATTAATTTTTCAGGATTATCTTCTATTCCTTGTTGTATTTGTTTTTCTATTTCTTTTCTATAAGAATCTAATTTTTTCTTATCTTCTTCGTCGGCATATTTATAAGCTCTGTTGTAGAGTTCTCTTAAATTATTGTAAGAATCTCTTAAAAATATTTTTGAATGATCTAGTGATTTAAAAATTTCAGAAGCTCCTTCTTTTAAAGGCTGAATTGCAGGAATATTTGGAAGGGAATCTATTTTCCCAGATGCGTAAGCTTTAAATAAATCTTCTCTAATTTCATTAATCCTATCTTTATCATAACCTGATTGTTCTAATATTCTTTTTACAGAAGAATCGATCTCTTTAACTTCTCTTTCCCCATAATGCAAATAATATTCTATGCTATTAAGAATTCTATACCATTGCTCTTTATTTAACCTTTCCAACTCTTTTTCTTTTTCAAAACCCTCATAACCTTTTTTTTCTGGAAAAAATTTCTCTTCTCTTTTTATTTGATGTATTTGGCCAGTTGTAGGATCTACAACTAAAAAACTTTGTAATTCTTCCTTCCCTTTTTCTTTAATTTTCACTTCTTCTTGCGGCAACATAGCACTAGAATGAAAAGTAACATTAACATTTCCTTTATCAGATAAATCGACTGCTCTTTTTATAGTTGATAATATTTGTTTTTCTGCTTGTTTTCTTGCTGCTTCATTCCAGCCATATTGTGTAAATCCAGAAGGTTCTACTAAAGGGCCGTGTAAAGTTGGTTCTACTCCTGTCAGTTTTGATAGTCTATTCATTTCTTGTAGATGATGTTTTGGAATAGAATCAAAAACTTCTGGAGAAATGCTTCCAACTTCTATAACCTTACTCCCAAAATTTATTTTATTGCTTAATTCTTGTAATTGATTTGCAGTTCTTGCATCTAAAGTGATTCCTGATGCTTGATATGCAGGTAAAACATATCCTGTTGAATAAGGGCTTCTGAATGGTTCTAGATTATTTCCTTCATAAAAAAATTCATATGCCATCTCTTTTTAATATTTTTACTTATTTTAAGAAGTTATTCGAGTTTAAAATTCTTTCTTTTTATTCTTTTTTTTTCAAAAGGTAGTTTTGTATCTTCTAATATGTCATTTTGCTTTATATCAATATAAGATTTTATTTTTGTCTCATTTTTCTTTTCCCATACTACATGATGTTGCAAATTTAATTTATCTAAATGAACTAAGTTTGTATTATCAAAAAAATCGTTTGTAAATGAATCTGTTACTAGAGACATTCTTTTTTCTTTATCTTCATTTTCTCTTGAAATTATGTAGTAATCACTTTTTTTATAATTCATTAAATCATATTTATCATATTGTTTTTTGATATTAGAATAATTAAAAGACATATCGTCTTTATTTGATTTTGTATTATTTAAATTTGATTCATCAATTGTTATTTCTTCTAAATTAATATTTTTATTTGATATTAAAACAGGCGCAATTCTTTCTATAAAAAATCCTTCTGAAGAGGAATTATTAAATAAACCAATTTCATTAAAATCTTCTATTTTATTTTCTTTTATTTCTTCTTCATTTTTTAATTCTTTTATTTCCTTTTTATCTTCTGATATTTCTTTATTTTCAGTTTCTTCTTTTATTTCATTTTTTTGTTCTTTTTCTTTATTTTTTTCTTTTCTATTTTTTTCTCTATTTTCTTTCTTTTTTATCATTTTTATATATATACTTATTTTTTATTAAAATTAAAAAACTAAAGATTATACAAATTCTCCATAACCAGGATGAGCTGCCCAACCTCTTGATTTCTTAAACTTATCAAAAAAATTCCAAGAAGCTTCTGCTGCTTCTTCTTGTGCTATTTTTCTTAATATTTTTTCATAGAAATTATCTGGCTTTATTAATAATTCTTGTTTTTTTTCTTTTTTGTTAATTTTTTCTTTTCTATTTTTTTTTTCTGATGTGGATTTATTATAAAATCCAAACAATGCTAAAAAAGGATTTACATCAGTTATTTCATTTTTTTCTCCTTCTTTTTCCCTTTCATCACTTAAAAAATATTCTATATCATCTTTTAATTCATTTATAGCTTCTTCTGTCATTCCAGAAGCCAATTTTAAAGTTTCATTAAAACTAGATTCATTTATTTTTTCTTTTAATAGTTTTATCTCTTCACTATTTAAAGCAAAAGATTGTATATGAACTTCTGCTCTTCCAGAATAAGATATTCCTCCACGAGCTGTTTGAACAGGATAACTTCTAAAAATAAAATCAATAAAAACACAAGCATAATAATCTCTCTTAAAAGAAATTTTTTCAAAAACTTCTGGTAACATTTTATTTTTTCCATAAATTAAATCTTTTGGATCAATTTTCTTTTGAGTAAATAAAAGCATCTCTAAAACTATAGTATTAAAGGCTGTAACTAAATATGGATTTGTTATGTTAAAATTTCTTTGTTCTAATTGAGCTGCTGCTTTTAGATAAGGCTGTGCCCATTTTGTATATAATTTTAAAGAGTTTAATTGCGATTTTAGATATGCTCTTTCAATATTGTATCTTTTAGTTAACTCTGCATAACTTCTTTTTTTCCATTCCAAAAATTCTGCTATTCTTGGTTTTAATAATCTTTTAACTCTATCATTTAAATCTAAATAATCTACCTCTTTAGGATCATTAACCAACATAAAAGCATCTCTTAAAGTAACAAAATTTAGATCTCCTCTTGTTAAAGCATTAATACTTCCAATTCCTCTTTTAATATCTACATTATCTAGCCATATTTGTTTTAAAGCCAATAATCCAGCTTCTCTTTCTGCTTTATTTTTACTCTCTGATTTTTTGTAGTGGTCTAATCTTATTTCAAATTCCTTCAAATCATAAATTATGTTTAAAATACTTTTTATTAATACACCAATAGTTTGCATTATTTTCATTATTTCTTCTTGCATTCTTGTAGCTTTTCCCATTAGTTCAGAAAAATTTCCAGATCCAGGTGTAGCAGAAAAATTATCTATTAATTTTTCAAATTTACCCCCACTATCTTGTAAAAAATCAACTATCCAAAAATAAATAGGTTCTAATGCCTCCATAGAAGAATCAAAAACTATTTTATGATATTCTGTTTCTCTTTCTGGGCATATTTCTGGCTCAATAGGTTCTGCTTTTTCTACAGCTTCCCAAAATTTTCCTTCTCTTAAAAGTTGTTTTACTTTTAAAGCTGCCTTTTTCTTACAATAAATATCTGGACTAACAGTAGCAATTAATTTAGCTATAAAATTCATTTCTTCAAAAACTTTATCACGAGCTTCTCTTTCTTCAGAAGGTAATTCTATTGGATTTGCCATTCTCCTCTTTTTATACTACAAATAAAAGAATTCTTATTTAAAAAAGCTTTGTTTTTTTAGTTGCATAAGTTTACTAAGGTTTTATTAGTTCGCTAAATCTTTATCAATTATATTTTTTTCTCTTCAGTTAAGAGAATCTTTTTCTAATTTAGTTTTTGATATTCTTTGATTATATTTATAATAAGATATTTATTAAAATTTAGTTAAGTTTAAATATAAATATTACTAAACAGATATATGTTTTTTAGAAGAAAAAGAGATAAAATTATAGATTTAACACCATTAGAAAGAATAAGAAAAAAGAAAGAACAAAGTGAATACCAGAAAAATGTAATACAAGAGGATTTAACTGCACAAACAACTACTCAACAAAATTCAGATATATTTTCTTCTTTTTCTGCACTAGCAACTAATGAAAATTTTGATTCTCAAAATGAAAATTATTTTTCTAAACAAGAAGATAATGTAAAGGAAAATATTAAATTAAAAGAAATAGAAGAAAGAATAGATAAATTAAGCAGAAGAATTTATTCTTTAGTTGATAGGGTAGATTTATTAGAAAAGAAAGTTAGAAGATTAGAAGGAAGTTAAATAATTTTAATAAATAAAATTTTAAAAAGATAAAATTAATATGAAATCCAAAATAAAAAAAGAAAAAACAAAAAAAGAAAATTGGGAAGAGCTTATTTATGCATATGCTTTAAAAAATGCTATAGAACATAATGGAAAAGCTATTTCTAATTTTGTTTTATCTCCTCTATTTCAACATGGTTTAAAAAAAGATAAAATAAAAGAAATTTTTCTTAAAATAGAAGAGATAGTAAAAAAAGTAAATTCTTTAAGTGAAGAAGAACAAATCCATGAATTTAATAAAATAAGTAATAAAATCACTAAAATAAATAAAAAAGAAAAAAAAGAGAAAGATATTTTAAGAAAAATAAAAAAGAAAAATAAAAAAATTGTTACAAGAATTGCTCCAGAACCAAGTAAATTTTGTCATATCGGCCATGCTTTATCTTTTTTATTAAATTATTTATATGCTAAAGAAAATAAAGGAAAATGTTATTTAAGATTTGAAGATACTAATCCAGATAAAGAATCTCAAGAATATGTTGAAGCTATGAAAGAAGATATTATAAATTATTTAGGTATAAAACCAGATAAAATTACTTTTGTTTCTGATGACATGTTAAAACTTTACAAATATGCTGAAGAATTAATAAAAAAAGAAAAAGCTTATGTTTGTTTTTGCCCAAGAGATAAAATAAAGAATTTAAGAAAATTGGGTGTAGAATGTTCTTGTAGGAAAAAAAACAAGAGGCAGAATTTAATAGAATGGAGAAGAATGATCAAAGGAATATACAAAGAAGGAGAAGCAACATTAAGAGCAATAGGAGATATGCAAAGTTTAAATTATGTTATGCGTGATCCTGTACTTTTTAGAATAGTAGAAAAAGAACATTTTAAACAAAAAAATAAATATGCTGCTTGGCCGACCTATGATTTTTATAATCCAATAGAAGATAGTTTAATGAATATAACTCATGTTTTAAGAAGTAATGAATTTGAAGTAAGAGCAGAATTTCATGATTATTTAAGAAAAATTCTTAATTTAAAAAAACCAGAAATAATACAATATGGAAGATTTAATGTGATTGGAGCAATAACAAAAGGAAGAGAAATTTTAGAGCTTATAAAATCAAAAAAATATATTGGATGGGATGATCCTAGGTTAGTAACATTAAAAGCATTAAGAAGAAGGGGTATAGTAAAAGAAACTTTTTATGAATTAATAAAGCAAATTGGTTTAGAAAAAAAACAAGCAAATATAGATTTTAATATTATTGCTGCAATAAATCGTAAAATTATTGACAAAAAAGCAAAAAGATATTCCTTTGTAGCAAATCCTATTTCATTAAAAATTGAAAATAAACCAAATATAAAAGAAATTGAAGTTAAGATTCATCCAGAAAAAAAAGAAAAAAGAAAAATAAAAATAAAAGAAAATATTTTTATTTCTCAAGAAGATTATGAAAAATATTTAGAAAAAGAAGTTAGATTAATGCATCTTTACAATATAAGAATAGAAAAAGAAAAAGCTATATTTACAAGTTTAGAAAATAAAGAAGAACTACCAAAAATAAACTGGGTATCAGAATTTGTAAAAGCAAAAGTGTTAATGGATAATGCAGAATGGGTAAATGGTTATGCTTCTTCCGATATAAAGAAATTGAAAAAAAATGAAATAATACAATTTGAAAGATTTGGTTTTGTAAGATTCGATAATATAAATAAAAATAAAGAATACGAATTTTGGTTTGCACATAGATAAAAAATAAAAAATATAATATAAAATAAGTAAAAATAGGGTAAACAAAACTTTTATAAATACTAATTCTAAATATATTTATCCAATGAACTAAAATAAAGGAAGGAAAAAATGTCTTCTGGATACGAACTTGTAGAAAAAGCAAGAAAAACTGGAAAAATAGAGAAAGGTGTAAATGAAGTTACAAAAGCAATAGAAAGAGGAACAGCAAAAATAGTGGTAATTGCAAAAGATGTAAATCCAAAAGAAATAATACAACATATACCAATTCTTTGCAAAGAAAAAAACATAAGATTAGAAGAAGTAGATAGTAAAGAAAAACTTGGAGCAGCAGCTGGTTTAAATGTTGCTTGTTCATCAGTAGCTATAATTGAATTAGAAGAAACAAAGAAGAAATAAAAATAATTATTTTTAAGATTAGTTATTTTTAAGATGGGAAGTGATAAAAAAAGAGTTAAAGAAGTAAAAACAGAAACAATAAAAATAGAAAAAAAAGAAAATATTGCTGTTCCTGCTTTAGTAGAAGAAATACTTGGAAGAACAGGTTTTCGAGGAGAAATAACTCAAGTTAAATGCAGAATAATGGAAGGAAGAGAAAAGGGAAAACAATTAAGAAGAAATGTGAAAGGACCTATACAATTAAATGATATTCTTATGTTAAGAGAAACTGAAATTGAAGCAAGACCAATAAAAAGTAAAGTAACAAAAGGAGCATTTAGTTAAAATGCCAAAATGTAGCTATTGTAAAAAAGAATACGAATTTCCAAGAGGAATAACTTTAGTTAATAGTAATACTGGCCATATTTCATATTTTTGTTCAAGAAAATGTAGGAAATATTCTGAAATGAATAGAAAAAAAGGAAAATGGTCTTCTTCTAAAAAAGAAGAATAAAAAAATTTCTATTAAACTTCGTCGAAATTTCGTCGACGAAAATTAATTTTTTATAAATTTTGCATTATTAAGGCTTATAAAGTTAAAATTTTAGAAGCAAACTTTTTAAATATAGTTTTCTCCTTAAATAAGGATTTGAGGTGATAAACTCAAATTTCTAATAAAAAATAAAAGATAAATTAACTTAGACAAAAATATTTAAAATGCAAGAAGAAAAAAACAAGAAAAATTATACTGCTGATGATATTAAAGTTTTAGATGGTTTAGAAGGTGTAAGAAAAAGACCTGCTATGTATATAGGAAGTACGGGAAAAGAAGGATTACATCATTTAGTTTATGAAATAGTGGATAATAGTGTTGATGAAGCACTAGCAGGATTTTGTAATAAGATTATAGTTATACTAGAAAAAGATGGTTCTGTTATAGTAGAAGATAACGGTAGAGGAATTCCTGTAGAAAAACATAAACAAACAGGAAAAAGCACAGTAGAAACAGTTATGACAATTCTTCATGCAGGAGGAAAATTTGAACATAAAGCATACATTATTTCTGGAGGTTTGCATGGAGTTGGAGCAAGTGTTGTTAATGCTCTCTGTAAAAAATTTATTGTTACAGTAAAAAGAGATGGTAAAATATGGCAACAAGAATTTTCTAGAGGAAAACCAAAAACAGAATTAAAGATTGTTGGAAAGTCAAAAGATGAAAAAGAAACAGGAACTATAATTCAATTCTGGCCGGATGAAGAAATTTTTTCTACATTAAATTTTGATTATTCCCTTTTATTAAATAGACTTAGAGAAATTGCTTTTTTAACTCCGGGATTAAAAATTATTTTAAAAGATGAGATAAAAAATAGAAAAGAAGAATTATTATTTGAAGGAGGATTAATAGAATTTGTGAAATGGCTTAACAGAGGAAAAGAAGTTTTACATAAACCAATTTACTTTAAAAAACAAACAGATGATACAATAATAGAAGTTGCAATACAATATAATGCATCTTATAATGATAATATTTATGGTTTTGTTAATACTATTAATACAATAGAAGGAGGAACTCACATCGTAGGATTTAAAACAGCTTTGACAAGAGTTATAAACAATTATGCTACTAAAAATAAAATAATAAAAACCGAAACTATTACAGGAGATGATACAAAAGAAGGATTAACTGCTGTTATTTCTTTAAGGATTAAAGATCCGCAATTTGAAGGACAGACAAAAACAAAACTTGGAAATAGCGAAATTAAAGGATTTGTTGATTCTGTTGTAACCTCTTTCTTAAACCAATTTTTTGAAGAAAATCCTTCCATAGCAAAAAAAATAACAGAAAAAGTTGCACAAGCAAGTAAAGCAAGAGAAGCTGCAAAAAAAGCTCGTGATTTAGTAAGAAGAAAAAATGCTTTTAATGTTAGTGGTTTACCAGGAAAATTAGCAGATTGTTCTTCTAACAAAGTTGAAGAGACAGAACTTTTTATTGTTGAGGGGGAAAGTGCTGGTGGTTCTAGCAAAATGGGAAGAAATAAAGAATTTCAAGCTATTTTACCACTAAAAGGAAAAATATTAAATGTAGAAAAAGCCCAACCAATAAAAGTTTTAAGCAATGAAGAAATCGCAAATTTAATAACTGCAATTGGAACAGGAATTGGAGATGAATTTAATATAGAAAAATTAAGATATGGAAAAATAATAATAATGACAGATGCCGATGTTGATGGCCAACATATAAAAACATTATTATTAACTTTCTTTTATAGATACATGCCGCAATTGATAGAAAATGGAAAAATTTATGTGGCCGTACCTCCTTTATATAAAGTAAGAAAAGATAAAGATTATTATATCTATTCTGATAAAGAATTAAAAATTTTATTAGATAAAATACAAAGTAAGAATGTTAATGTTCAACGCTTTAAAGGGCTTGGAGAAATGAACCCGCAACAATTATGGGAAACTACAATGAATCCAAAAACACGAATATTAAGAAGAATAACTATAGAAGATGCAATTGAAGCAAATGAAACAATAAGTGTATTAATGGGAGATGATGTTCAGCCAAGAAAAGAATTTATAGAAGAACATGCAAAAGAAGCTAATTTAGATTTATAAATTTGAATTATTAAGAAAAAAAGAAATTCATAAAAAAATAAAGAAAAAATAAAATGATAGAAGAAAAAAATAAAGAAAATACGAAAATAATAGAAGAAGAAGGAATAGAAGAAGCAGAAATAAGTGAAGAAATGAAAAAGGCTTACATAGACTATGCTATGAGTGTTATTGTTGCTAGAGCTTTACCTGCTGCAGAAGATGGGTTGAAACCTGTTCATAGAAGAATTTTATATGCAATGAATGAAATGAATCTTACCCATGACAAACAAACAAAAAAGTCCGCTCGTATAGTCGGAGAGGTTTTGGGTAAATATCATCCTCATGGAGATGCTGCTGTATATGATGCTTTAGTTAGAATGGCTCAAGATTTTTCTATGAGATATCCTTTAATTATAGGACAGGGAAACTTTGGTTCTGTAGATAATGATCCTCCTGCTGCTATGCGTTATACCGAAGCTAAACTTTCTAAAATAGCAGAAGAGCTTTTAAAAGATATAGAAAAAAATATAGTTGATTTTGTTCCTAATTTTGATAATTCTTTAAAAGAACCAAAATTATTACCTGCAAGAATACCAAATTTATTAATAAATGGTTCTAGTGGTATAGCAGTGGGTATGGCAACTAATATACCTCCCCATAACATAATAGATGTATGTAATGCTATACTTGCTTATTTAGATAATGAAAAAATTGAAATTGAAAAATTAGTAAATATAATTCAGGGTCCGGATTTTCCTACAGGCGGAATAATAGTATCTTCTAATTTATTAGAATTTTACAAAACTGGTAAAGGAAGTATAATAATGAGAGGAAAATTAACAACAGAACAAATGAAGGGAGGAAAAGAAGCAATAATAATAACAGAAATTCCTTATCAAATAAATAAAACAAACTTAATTGAAAAAATAGCATATTTAGTTGGAGAAAAAAAACTTCCAGATATTGTTGATATAAGGGACGAATCATCAAAGGGGAAAATAAGAATTGTTTTGGAATTAAGAAGAGGTGCTGAACCAAAATTTACTATAAACAGATTATATAAATACACAGATATGCAATGCAATTTTGATGCTAATATGCTCGCATTAGTTGATAATGAACCAAGGTTATTAAATTTAAAACAAATAATAGAAGTTTATGTAAATTATAGAAAAAAAGTAATCAAAAGAAGAACGGAATTTGAATTAAAAAAAGCAGAAGAAAGGAAGCATATAGTAGAAGGTTTAATTATTGCATTAAAGAATATAGAAGAAATTGTAACAATAATAAAAAAATCAAAAAATTCTACAGAAGCTTTAGAAAGTTTAATTAAAAAATTTTCTTTAACACAAAAACAAGCTCAAGCTATTCTTGAAATGAAATTATCTTCCTTAACATCTTTGGAAACAGAAAAATTAAAAGATGAAAACAAAAAATTAGAAGAATTAATAAAAGAATTGAAGAAAATTTTAAGTGATGAAAAAGAAATTATTAATATAATAAAAAAGGATATGCAAGATTTAAAAAGAAATTATGGAGATGAAAGAAAAACACAAATAATACAGAAGATTATAGAAATACAAGAAAAAGATCTCATTGCAAAAAAGAAAGTGGTAATAATAATAACAGGAAAGGATTATGTAAAAAGAATAGATGAGAAAGCATATAAAGAACAAAAAAGAGGCGGAAAAGGAGTAATAGGAAGTGATTTGACAACAGGAGATTATATTAAGAAGGTTATAACTTGTTCTACTCATGATTACTTATTATTTTTTACAGATAAAGGTAAAGTTTATTGGTTGAAAGCATATGAAATTCCAGAAGCAGAAAGATATTCAAAGGGAAAGGCAATTGTTAATTTACTAAATATAAAAGATGAAAATATAATGAGTATAATTGCAATAGATAATTTTGAAGATTTTTTGTTAATGGTAACAAAATTAGGAATAATAAAAAAATTACCATTAAAACTATTATCTAAACCAAGAAAGAATGGTATAAGAGTAATAAATTTACCTATTGACAATTCTGATAATTTGATAGATGTACAAAGAATAAAAGAAAAACAAGAAGTTATTATTGTAACTGAACAAGGACAAGCAATTAGATTTAGTGCAGAAGAAATTAGACCTATGGGCAGAGCAAGTTATGGAGTAACAGGAATAAAATTAGAAAAAAATGACTATGTAACAAGTTTAGAAGTTTTACCAGAAACAGAAGAAGAAAAGAAAAAAGCATCAATATTAACAATAACAGAAAAAGGTTATGGAAAAAGGAGCGCAATAGAAGATTATAGAAAAACAGGAAGAGCATGTAAAGGTGTTATAAATTTAAAAGTTACAGAAAAAACCGGAAAAGTAAAAGCGACAATAAGTGTGAAAGATGATGATTCTATAATTGTAGCAACAAAAAAAGGAATTATAATAAGGGTAAGCGTCAAAGATATTAGGATTATGGGAAGAAACACACAAGGAGTTAAAATAATAAAACTAACAAGTGATGATAGTGTTAGCGATTTAGTAAGAATAGAAAAAGAATAATATTAATTAACTAAATGAAAAATAGTTGCTAAAATTATTAAAAAATTATAAAGATATTTCGTCTATTAAATAAACAAGATATAAACAAAAAACCTTTATAAATTAAAGTTTATAAATAATAAATAATAAAAAGATGGGATTTAATAATATAACTGAAAAAGATTTTATTCAAAGTTATAATGAATTTATATTTTTAATTCCAGAAAAATATAGATTATCTATAAATCTTTTATTATTCATTTCCTTAATAACTCTATACTCTATTTTAATATTTAAATTTTATAAGCTCATTGCTAAGAGAGATATAATAAAGTTAAACCTTGATAAATATAATAATTCTTCTCATCCCTTCTTAATTAAATTTTTTTCTTTTATAATTTATGTTATAGGATATATAATAATTATTCCGATTATAGTTTTTATCTGGTTTTGTGCTCTTTCTTTTTTTTTATTAATATTATCCAAAAATCAAACAATAAATCAGATATTAATAATTTCTGTTTCTTTGATAGGAGCAATAAGAGCAACTTCTTATTTTAATGAAAGTTTATCAGAAGATTTATCAAAATTTTTCCCTCTTACTGCATTAAGTGTATTTTTATTAAGTTCAAATTTTAAAGAGTTTTTTTATTTTTTTGAGAAAATAAAAGAATCTTTTTCTTTATTAAACACTATAATCTATTATCTCATTTTTATAATTTCATTTGAAACTTTTCTGAGAATAATAACATTTCCTTTCAGAGAAAAAAAAGAAAAATAAAAAAGAAAATATTAATTAACTACTTCTCCATAACCAATTAATCTCCAATGTCCTTTAATATTTCTTGCTATACCGACATTACTTTCTATTGGAGCAATAACAGGAGCTTTTAATTGTATTTCCATTATATCTCCTTCTAATTTTGTTATATTTCCAACAGTTATTGTTGTATTTACACTTAACATTAATATTTCTTGTAATTTTAAAGGATCAATATCAATTTTTTCTTTTTCTAAAAATATATTTTTGAATATATTAAATTTTAATTTTAATTTATCTTTTATTTTTTCTTGAATTCCTGATTTTATAACAACATTTCCTGCTAATCCATCGGATTTGGTTATAAAAGGATCTAAAGAAGTTTGTATTGCTATGCTGCCTCCAGGAGTTGCTTTTTTTATTTTATAACTTCCTTTAAATAAAGATATAATTTTGGTTTTTAATGGTTCATAAAAAAATTGATTTTCTTTTTTTATTGCTATTCCGGGTAGAATTTCTATCTCACATCCTTCTTTTAATATTCCTTTTTTTAAAACACCTCCTATAACCCCGCCTTTTAATTCTTCTACTTTAGTACCTGGTTTATTTATATCGAAACTTCTTGCAACAATAAAAAAAGGCTCTGAATTTATATCTCTTTTTGGAATTTTTAAATTTAAGATAGCGTTAATTATTTTATCTATATTAACTCCTTGTTGCGCTGAACATGGAATGATTAAAGAATTTTCTGCAATAGTACCTTTTACAAAATCTTTTATTTCTTTATAATTTTTTAATGCTTGTTCTTTTGTCACTAAATCAATTTTATTCTGAATAATTATTATTTGATTAATGTTTCTTGCTTGTAGAGCTAATAAATGTTCTCTTGTCTGTGGCTTTATTCCTTCATTTGCAGCTATTACTAATAATGCTGCATCAATTAAAGCAGAACCAGAAAGCATAGTTGCCATTAACATTTCATGGCCTGGAGCATCAACAAAAGAGACATATCTTAAAGGCTTTCCTTTTTCATCTCTTATTATCATATCTGCATATCCTAATTTAATTGTTATACCTCTTTTCAATTCTTCTGAATGTGTATCTGCCCATTTTCCTGTTAGTTTATAAAGTAAAGTTGTTTTACCATGATCTATATGACCAACTATTCCTAAATTAATACTTTCTAGATTTTCAATATCTAAAATATCATTTACCATAAAAAATTAAGAAACGCAACCTTTAAAAATATATATTGTATTAATTTTTTATTACTATTTGCTTATAAAATTTATAAAAATTTCAAAATGTTTTATATTGTAGAATTAGAAGACTATATTAGAGTAGAACCATCTTTATTTGGTTTATCAACCAAAGATGCAATAAAAGAACAATTAAAAAAAAGTTATAAAGAATATTTTAATAAAGAAATTGGAGTGATTATTGGGGTAATAGAAATTTTAAATGTAGAAGATGGTATAATAATTTTTGGGGATGGTGCTGTTTATTATAATACTGCTTTTAAAATTTTAACTTGGAAACCAGAAATCCAAGAACTTGTTTTTGGTATAATAGAAAATATAGAAAATTTTGGAGCAACAATTAATTTAGGCTTAGTAAATGGAATAATTCATGTTTCTCAAACAATGGAAGATTATGTTACAATATCAAAATCAAACTCTCTTTTAGGAAAAAATACAAAAAAAACATTAAAAAAAGGAGATTTAGTAATAGCTAGAATAGTTGCTTTGTCACAAAAATATGATGAAATAAAAATAGGATTAACAATGAGACAACCTGGATTAGGAAAATTAGAGTGGATAGAAGAGGAAAAAAGAAAAGTAAAAAAAAGTAAAGAAAAAGAAGAAACAAAGTCTCATAGCAAAAAAGAAAAGAAAAAATGATTAAAGAAAAGTTTTATAGAAAAAAATTTAATATAGAAGAGTATAAAGAAAAATTAAAAGATCTTATTGAAGAATTCACAGAAAATCCTCTTAGTAAAAAATTAGAGGAAGAAATTTTATATTATATTAGAGAATTTGATAAGAATAATTGTATAGATAAAATAAAAGATTTAGAAAAGAAATATTTTGAAATAAAAGAAAAATTAAAATTTTTTGAATAAATTAAAATGGCTAAAGAAAAAGCATGTAAGGTTTGCAAGACTATATATGAAGAAGAAAGATGTCCTAATTGTAATAATCAAGAGTATAGTGAAGATTTTAAAGGAAAAATGATTATATTAAATCCAGAAAAATCCGAAGTTGCTAAAAATTTGAAAATAACAAAAAGAGGGAATTATACTATAAAGATTTAATGAAATTACAATAAAACAATTTTTTTCTTATTTCTTATAGATAATATTTTACATAAATCTGAGATTTTATTTTTTAATTCTCTGTCTAAAGTTGCTATAATAACATCTTTTTTATTTTTAACATAATCTATTATTCCTTCATCAACCTTTTCTTTTTTTAAATCTATTAAAGAAAAATTTTTTAATTCTATTATTTTTAAAGCAATAATAGCATTATTTTTGTCTTTAATTGATTTTCTTTTATCTCTAGAGATAAAATCTAATTCTTTTATAGATTGTATAGGTATAATAATTTTACCATATAGCTGCAGATCAGATAAATCTATCTTATTCTTTATACATTCTAAAATAAAGTTTGTGTCTAGTATAACTTCCATTTTTAAAGATAGAATTACAAACTTTTAAATATTAGCTATTTTTATTTTAAGTATGGAAGAAAAAGAACATATTATGAATATATTTAAAAAAACACAAAAAGCTATAAGAAAGAAAGATGTTTTATCATTAAAAGAATTATCTAATCAAACTATTCATTCTGCATCAACAAATCAGGATGAGGTAAGTATAACAATTGCAGTAATTATATATTCAATAAGTAAGATCGTAGAAAGAACAAATTATAAAAAGTATCTAGAATACGAAAAAGTCCTTTTTTTAATAGAAATGAGAATAAAAAAAGCCTTAGATTACTTAAAAAATGATAAAGAAGGAAATTTTTTATATGAATTAAAAAGAATAATAAAAGATTTAAAAAGTATAGAGGGAAATTTCAAAAAGAATATAGAAGATATATTAATAAAAGCTAAAATAAATAAAGCATCTAAGATATATGAACATGGAATAAGTATGGAAAAAACTGCAAAACTTTTAGGTATAAGTTTATTTGAATTAGCAGAATATATTGGCAACACAGGAACACAAGATGTTAATTTAAATATAACTTTACCAATAAAAGAAAGAATTAAATTAATAGAAGAAATTTTTGAAAGTAAATAAATAATAAAAAAATTTTAAAGATGGAGAAAATAATAATTTTTGATTCTTCGGTTATAATAAATTTTGCTTTGAATGGTATATTAAATATTTTAGAAAATTTAAAAAAAATTTTTCCTGGAAAGTTTATTATAACAAAAGAAGTAAAAAAAGAAATAATTGATACGCCATTAAATAATAAGAAGTATGAATTGGAAGCACTACAAATAAATAAATTATTTAATAATAAAATATTAGAATTACCAGAAACTATAAATATAAAAAGTGAAGAAATAACAAAAGAATCAAAAAAGGTATTAAATCTAATAAACAATTCTTTTTATATAAAGAATAAACAAATTCATATTATAGATGAAGGAGAAGCATCTTGTATTGCTTTGTCTTTTTTATGTGAAAATAAAGGAATAAAAAGCATAATAGCTATCGATGAAAGGACTACAAGGTTATTATGCGAAAATCCTTTTAATTTAAAAGAGATATTGGAAAAAAAACTTCATACAGAAATAACATTAAAGAAAAATTTAGATTTTTTAAAATGGATAAAATGTGTAAGATCTTCGGAACTTGTTTTTTTTGCTTATAAAAAAAATATTGTAGATATAGAAAGTAATAATGTTTTAGATGCACTTCTTTATGCGGTAAAATTTAAGGGTTGTTCGATATCTGAACAAGAAATATCAGAAATGAAAAAGATATCAAAAACTATTTAAAATCTTTTAAATTATAATTATTTAAAGGGTCTGTAGTTTAATGGTAAAACATTCGCCTCCAGAGCGAAAATTGAGCGTTCGATTCGCTCCAGACCCATTTAAATTAATAAGAGAAGATTTATAAATAAAATTTTCTTTATTAAGATATGGAAAAAAGAGGAAATAAAGAAAAAAAGTATAAAAAAATAGAAAATCTCTTATTAGAAAATTTTGCTAATTTACAAAAAGTCCTTATTAATACAACACAGAAATTAGAAGACTTAACATTACAAATATCTAAATTATTACAATTATTTGAATTGGCAGCTAAAAGTTTTATAGGTAAAGTAGATGAAAAAGTTTCTGAAATAGAAAAAGATAGAGAATTCTTAATGAAATTAAATGCTTTGCTGGAACAAAATAAATTAATAGCAAAAGGATTAACATTAATGGAAGAACAATTAAGAGAAAAAATTTATTCATCTTATTCCCAACAACCAAGAACTCAATTTCCTGTACAGAGTCCTATGCAGAAACAACAACCATCACAACAAGAAAATAAAGTAAATTTTACTCCATATACAACATATTCTTCTCAATCTTTTGAATATATACCTGAAGAAAAAAAAATTAATAAATTCTCAAAAGAAATATAAAAGTGGAATCAAATAATATAGATCTTTTAAAAAAAAATATTTTAGATAGATATCATAAAATAATGCTAGGAAGAGATTATAGAACAATTTTTTTAGAAGAATTTACTAAAGAATTAATATTAAATATAGACAAAATAAAAATAGAAAAGAAATTTAGAGAAGAAGAAATTTTTGGAGAGATAAGTGAAAGATTAAGAAAAAGAATTATTGAAGAAATAGAAAGAGAATATGAATATAATTTAATGAAAGAAAGAGAATTAGAAAAAATTTCCAAAAAACAAGTTATACCAAAACCACTTCCTATAATCGAAAATGTAATTAAAGAACAAAAAGAAAAACCATTAAAAATAAAAAAAGAAATTAAAATTGCTCCTTCAAAAAGAAAAGATAATTTTATTGGAAGTACTAAAAATATAATTTCACCATTTAAAAAAATAGAACCTATTATTCAAAAAAAAGCGCGTATATTTAATTCTAGTGAAGAAGCATTAAAAGAAATTGAAAAAATATTAAAAGATCCAAGAGTTTTAATTATAGAATGCCCTGGGAAAGATAATTTTATTTTAGTAAGAACAGCAACAAATATTATGAAAACAGATATAAGGCTAACAGAGGAACAAATAAGAGAAATAATTGAAAAATATTCAAAAGAATCAAAAATACCTTTAGTTAATGGAATTTTAAAAGTTATTAAAAACAATTTTATTATAAGTGGAATAATTTCTGATATTTCCGGATCTAAATTTTTAATTAAAAAAATTATATAATTTTTTAAATCTTTTTTAATTTTTTTATCTTTTCAAAGATAAAATTTTATAATTAAAAATTTTTTAATTTTAAGATAAATTTTCTTTTAAAATAAATTTTATTAATATGAACAAAGCAATTAGTAATAAAGTGACTAGTATAGACCGTATTATAATTAAAATTATATTTTTCTTAGGAGTATAATTTATACATGGCTGGCAGTTTTCTCCTCCACAATCCACTCCTTCCTCATCATAATCTTTTATCCCATTATAACAATAATCACAATATTTTGAAAAATTTATTAAAGAAAATTTTAAATTTATTTTATTTGTTTTTTTATCTATTTCTTTTACATTGACTTTACTTACCAATTCTGATGTTCTTTTATCATATACTTCTATAAAGGATTCATTACACCATGTTGTTTTTTTTGTTTCTATTGGAATAATTAAACTGCATTTTTGACTTTGTTTTATCGGAATGGAACAATTTTTTACATCCTTACATATTCTCTCTTTTATACCTTCTATTTGTTTAACTCCTTTAATAATGGTATCTATAGAGTAATCTGCTTTACATTCGCTCCATTCTTCACATATAAATTCTGGTATACATTTTTTACTACTAATTTCCCCTTCTAAACTTAAACAACTTTTAGGAGAAGGGTAATTATTCATAGTTCCACAATTATTTCTATCGAAACAATTTGTAGGATATTTTATTGTTTCGTTATCACAAGATGTCCATTCACAAAACCAATCTTCAGCACATTCGAAGTCACAATCTACTGTTTCATTTGGTTTATTTTTATTAGTTCCACACTCATATATATCTGTGCATATTCTAGTTTTTGTTCCGTTTATACAGCTACTCCATTCTGTACATTGCCAATTTTCTATACATTCACATAATTCTGTTTCATTTGGTTTATTATAAAAAGTTCCGCAATTATTTTTATCTGTACATATTCTAGTTTTTGTTCCGTTTATACAACTACTCCATTCTGTACATTGCCATTCTTCTATGCATTTTAAAACACATTGGTTATTCTTACATTCATAGTTCATACCACATGATTCATAACTATAACTACTCCACTCCAAACAGGAATCAGAATCATAATTTCCACATGTTCTTGTTTTTATTGTTGTTGAATTCACGCAAGATTTTTCTTCTTGACCAGATGAACATTCATCATTACATCTACCTCCACTAGAAGGAGGTGTTGTATCAGGAAGTAAATAAATTAAAGTTCTATTTTTAGTTATGTTTGAATTTCCAGCTGTATCATTACACCATACCCAATAAGTGTAAGTTGTTCCATTAGTAAATCCTGTTACGTTGTAATAAGCAGTTGTTGATGCATCTTTGTTTATTATATTCATTGTGTAGTTGATTATGCTTTTTCCTCCCCCAGCACAATCACTATCCCAAGCATCAACCCAACCATCTTTATCATCATCAAGCCCATTTGAGCAAGCTGTTTCTGTTGCTTTTGGCGAAGAAGCATCATTATCTAGATCACCTATTGCTATTGAATAAGTAGCATCATTCTCGCTTGAAGATTCATTTAAAGTAAATTGACCGGAGCCGTTATTTTTGTATATTCTGTTTACTTGAACATTATTTCCAGCAATATAGTCCAAATCTCCATCATTATCTATATCTCCTATTACTATTGAAGAAGTAATATCTAACTCACTTGAAGATTCATTTAAGGTAAATTGACCTAAACCATTATTCTTGTATACTTTATTTGATCCGCTATTTCCAGCAATATAGTCCAAATCTCCATCATTATCTAGATCACCTATTGCTATTGAATAAGTCCAACCACTCTCGCTTAAAGATTGATATAAAGTGAAATAACCTGAACCGTTATTTTTGTAGATTCTGTTTGGTTGAATCTCAAAATTTCCAGCAATATAGTCCAAATCTCCATCATTATCTAGATCACCTATTGCTATTGAATAAGTAGCATCATTCTCGCTTGAAGATTGATATAAAGTGAAATAACCTGAACCGTTATTTTTGTATATTCTATTTACACCATTATTTCCAGCAATATAATCTAAGTCACCATCATTATCTAGATCACCTATTGCTATTGAATAAGTAGCATCATTCTCGCTTGAAGATTGATATAAAGTGAAATAACCTGAACCGTTATTTTTGTATATTCTATTTACACCATTATTTCCAGCAAT
>JAVZCO010000001.1:571284-575629 GCA_038874355.1 Candidatus Pacearchaeota archaeon
ATATAATCTAAGTCAAAATTTCCTGATGCGCCAGGAGCAGGAGGGTCCCAGATTAATATGCAAGATGAAACATTCTCGCTAACACTTACATTTATCATAGTTGAGTTTACATAAATTATTGTTCCATTATTTTCGGTTGGAAGGATGAATGAGATTGATGGTGGAGTTAAATCTAAACAACTCTCATTATAAGTTTGCCTATATTCATAATAAGTTATGTTTTCCCTGCAACTATATAAGTCATATTCTATTAAATACCTGCTTTCGTTTTGATAACCAGATGTTCCTATACAACCAAGATTTTCCCAACTACTCCAAGATGTATTTTGTAATATAGGTCCATCTAATCTGTAATCGTATTCTGTATTATTTTCATAACATCCTAAATTGTTAGCATCATACCATTTCCTGCTTCTTGATTGGTTCATCTGCTCTCCTATACATCCAACATCTTGCCAATCAGTCCATTCAGTTGATTTTATGTCTGCTTCTAATAACTGATATTCATAGAATGTCTCATTATTATAACAACCAACATTATTAACATCATATTGTATCCAATAACGAGATTGATTCAAATCATTACCAACACATCCAACATCTTGCCAATCAGATTTAGTTGTATTTTGTAATAATGCTTCTAATATCCTATAATCATATTCAGTTTGATTTTCAAAACATCCAACATTATTAGCATCATATTGTATTCTATATCTACTTTGATTCATATCATTACCAACACATCCTACATCTGTCCAATTAGTCCATTCAGTATAAATTAAGTCAGCATATAATAACCTATAATCATAATATGTCTTATTCTCTATTTCATTACAATCATTTTCATCATATTCTATCCAATACCTACTTTGATTCATATCATATCCTACACAACCTATGTTCTGCCATTCAGATTTTGTTGTGTTAACTAAGTTAGGAGTACAATAATCACATTCTATTTCCCTATAATCATAAAATGTCTGGTTTTCTATCTCATTACAATCATTCTCATCATATTGAGTTAAATTTCTTTCTTGCAATATTGTATTATTAACCCTACATTCAGTTATATTATACCAATCAGACCATGTTGTATTTACTAAATTAGGAATACATGAATCTAAAACCTCTAACTGCCATATTGTAGAATTTAGGTTGTTGCTTGTGTCGTTTATTGTTATGTTCAAGTTATATGTTCCTATGCTTAATGCTGTTATGTTTATTAATCTACCATCACAATCAATAGCAAAGTTAGTTGTGTCATTAACAGCAAAACAATCAAAAGCAGTTTCATCAGTGGCATTAAAATCAACATCTAAACTTTCATTATCATATATGTTGTATGGTGAAGGTGGTATGTAGGTGAAGTATGGTGGGGTTGCATCAATACTAAATCCAACCTGCTCTGTATCATTTATATTGCCAGATGTATCATTACACCAGAATTTTGCTGTGTAACTTCCGTCGTTTAATTGAGTTATATTATAGAAGTAAGTGTCATTTAATTTTGTCATGCTTATATTTGTTTGCCAATTATCTATAGTGTATAAGCAACTATCTAAATTCTCATCTGCTGTTATATTGAAGTCAATTGTGTTTGTGTTATATGTTATGTTTGCTGGTGAGATTATTGTTAGTTGAGGTGGTATGGTGTCTAAAATTATAGTTCTTGTTTCTGTTGAGTTTATGTTATTTAATGTATCATTTACTGTTGCATTAATGTAATATGTTCCTTCTTGTAAGTTAGTGAATTTTACGTAGAAAGGAGATGTTTGTGAAGATGTTGAATTTACTAAACCTGTTGAATTATATAGATATATAGTTATTGTATCTAAATTATCATCACTTGCTGTTACATTTACATCTATATAATTTTGATTATGTATCCCAGATGATGTTGTTGGTTCTACAAATGAAATTAAAGGATATATAGTGTCTTTAAAGAAAGTTATGCTTGTTGAGTTTTCATTTCCTGCTGTGTCATTACAATATAGTGTCCAGGTATTTGTTCCTTCTGTGCTTATTATGTTTGTAAAGTTTGTTCCTGCTATTACTGATGATGAGTTTGTATTGCCATTATCTTTACTATACCAACAATAGCCAGGATTATCATCTTGATATGTGTAATTTAATTCACTTATGTTTATGTTATATGATATATTTTGTGGATATATTATTGTTATGGTTGGTGGGGTTGTGTCTTGTTCTTCTTGTATGATTAGAATTGTATCATTTGCAATCAATGCATCATAACCTAAACTTGATCCGTCACATGTTACATTCCAATTAAATGTTCCTGCTTCATTAAAACTTCTATTATATTCATACAATAATGAAGAGGAATTGAAACTCATGTTTTCTGGATTTGTCCATCCACCACTAACATTAAATGTTATTTCACAATAAATCTCAGAACCATTTATACTTTGACCTGATGTTGAGTTTGTGTAATTTGCATAAAATATTGCTTGTTGATTTACATAAATTGTATTTCCTCCCCCTTCTGTATCATTGCTATCATAAATCGTTAGATTAGCATTATAACCAACACCACCAGCATAACCTGTAAAGCCAGATACATTAAACCAGAAATGTGATGAATTACTTCCATATTCATAATCAGATGTTGAATTGCACTGCCATGTTCCATAGCAACTATTAGATATGAAATTCCAATCTTCACATCTGCATATTTTAGTTGGCTCAAACTCCTTAACAAAATAAAGTGTTGCTTTTTCGAAATTGCTTATATTTGCTGCTATAACCTTACTTAATCTTGCAATTCCTGGAATTGTTCCTGTATAATTTGCTGATTGTGTTTTTAATGTTAAGTATGATGAAGAAATATTAATTTTTGATATGATTAATTTATATGAATCTGGCATTTCGAACTCAACATCATAAAAATTGTCTCCTAATACCATTGATCTTGAATTCCAAGGAAATGTTGAATTAATTTCTCTTTCCTGTAACAAATATCTTCCAATTAATCCATGTCTAAAGAATTTTATAGTTGTATTTTCAAATAACTCGTCTGATTCTTTTGTCGCTGTTGTATTTAATAAAGCATTTAATTGATTTACTTGAACATCTGTATGTTGAGAAGATGTTGCATTAATTTCGCCTGTTCCTTCAAAATCATAAGTTGCAACAGCTTTCCATCTCAACCAATTAATATTTGGCACAACTAACTCAAAATAATATTTTCCTTCTGATATGTATGTTAAATTTTCAATGTAAATGATTTGTAAATTCTGATTAAGATTATTGCTTAATATTAAAGTTATATTTGTTGCATTTTTAAGTTGGTTATCTCTTTTTATTGTTATATTAACTCCCGCAATATCATCAACATAATAATATGTTCCGCTATTTGTTCTATAGTTTACAATATCTATCTGCAATGTCCAGTTTTCAATTTTTAATTGATTTGTTGTTATATTAATAAAGCCATAATAATTAGTAGGCAATTCTGTATAATTTACAGTGATATTATGCCAGCCAAATTCCTTATTTACTTTGTTATAACTTAAATTACAATATCCTGTCGAATTTGTAAGAGATGTTCCTATTAATTCATTATCAAAATAAAAGCTACAATTTACATTTTCTATTCCTTCTAAATTTGAATTATCATAAACCTTTGCAATTATATTAATATCATTTTTAACAACTTGTAAATCATCTTCATGACTTATAGAATCATTACCCCTTGGCAGAGCTGTTCCATTTATTGGATAAGTTATATTTATTGAAGCGAATTTCAAAATTGTTAAACTATAATTAGTAGATGCAAAATTGCAATTACTGCTGTTATCACAAGCATAACAATTCCATTTAAATTCTCCACGATATGGTAAAGTGTAATCCCAACTTGTTTCATTATATGTTCCACTTACTAATGTTGTATTTGTATAAATCAAATCAGTTGAATTCCAAATATAAAGTGTAATATTACTCAAACCAATATCATCTGTTGCATTACAAACAAAATTAATTGTAATATTAATTGTTGATGTGGCATTTTCTGGTGAGACAAGTGTAACTACAGGTGGAGTAATGTCTTCTTCGCCACCAGTAACATTTATAGTTATCTGTCTTTCTTCAGTTTGATTTACATTATTTAAAGTATCTTTTGCAAAACCTTGATATGTGTATGTTCCAACAGATAAATTTGATTGATTTGTTATGAATTGCCATTTATCTGGCTCATATTTGTATAAATTAGAATAATAGAGCTGTTTAATTTCATCTGCTGATAGGCTTCTATTGTAGATATAAACTTCATCTATATTTCCTTGAAAATAAAAAGAATTACTTCCTTGCTGCATAGAACCTACTCTTT
>JAVZCO010000002.1 GCA_038874355.1 Candidatus Pacearchaeota archaeon
TTTTTTCATCATGCCAATGTAAATGACCTAAAACATATAAATCAAAACCATCAGGTAAATCCTCTGGCTTTAATGTTGGCGGTTCTAATGGGCTATAAATATAAGGTTCTATTGATTGATGAAACATAAATATATTAATTGCATTTTCAATTGGTTTTGGATTCCAAGACATTAAAACAGATTTTGCATACCTTTCTGGTACTCCAGACATCCCATGAATAGCTACTTTTTTACCATTAATATCAAAAATAACAGTTGAATTATGAAGATAAATAAGCTGTCCTGTATCTTCAAGCATTTGAATTGGATTAATTAATTCTTTTGTTCTTCTTTCATGTGTTCCATGAATTGCAATTATAGGAGTACCTAGAATATGGTGATTTATTTGTTTATCAGAATAAATTAATTTTGCATTTGATTTATAAAATTTTGTTTTATTTAATATTTTTGCTGTTCGAGAAATAATCTCTAATCTTGGTATTCTCGTATCAAAAACATCTCCTGCTAAAAGTATAAGATCAGCATCTCTTGATAGTTCTATTGCTTCTTCCAATGATTTAAATGAATCTTCTCCTCTTTCTTCTCCAAATTTAAAACCGCAATGACAATCTGAAAATATCGCTATTTTCATAAGTTATTTATTATACGTTAAAGAATTAAAAGATTTATATTTGAAGTTTGATTCTGAACAATATCTAATTGAATCTTTAGGACCTATTGAAATGAAGTTTTCTTATGCTGATGAAACTCTAATATCTGCTTTATATTTTACTGCTGTTTCACATAAACTAAGGAATGAAATTAATAAGGAATAACAATCATCATAAACTTCAGGTGAAAGTGTGTTTTTTCTTTCTTCAAGTATTTTAAATGCTTTCTTTAAGTTAGGTATTATTTTTTCTTTAATTTCTTTTAATTTGATTATTTTATATCCACGCCCCTTAGTAGATGCTGGAGAAAATGTTTTATCAATATATTCAATTGTTTCATTGTCTAAGAGTGGATCGAGTGTAAAATAACTACCCGGACAAAGAAACATAGCAGTATATGCATTTTTATCTTTTTTTCTTATTTCATCATCTTTTTTATTAGATATATTTAAATATATAGCATATCCCATTTTTAATTCACCTATTTTTTAATCCTTCTATAAAATTAGTTATAAATTCTATTTCTTTTGATGTCAATGAATTTTGATAATCGTTTCTGAAATAATATCAAATTTTTATTACTTGTAAAAGTTCTTATTCATTTAAGATTTCTTTTTTTAGCAATTCTATTAATTCTAATAATTCTTTCATTGCTTCTTTTCTTAATTCTTTTAAGCGTTGTTTCTTATAAATTTCATATTCTTCTAAACTTTTGAAAAACTCTTCTTTATTTTCAGCTAAAGCACTTACTATTAAATTATAAAACAAATAATCACGATATTCTTTGTATTTCTCTTTTTGAGCTTTAGTTAATTTTTTCTTATCTAAAGGAAAATGTAAAAGAAAGAATATACCTCCATCATCAAATACTTCTTTCTTAAGTGCAGGGGTGTTTTTTACTTCTTGAGGTAAAATTTCTAAAAATTTTGGACCGAAAATGTAAAACGGTGAATTAAATGCAGCTATTATCCAACCCTGAATTGGTTCTTTTGTATCAAAATCAGAATTTTTTGGTAATCTTTTATGTTTTAAAATAAAATTCCAAACAACTTCTGCACCTCCTGCATCTTCATCTTCTAAAATACTATAAGTAGAATAAACTAATGAAGGGCGAACAAGTAAATATAAATCTTTAACAAAATTAATAATTAATTTTTGATTCTTAATTGATTTTACTTCTCCATGTGTAGAAAAAAATATTCCATCCCATTTCTTCCCTTTTATACCTTTGGGGACAAACCAAATACTAACCGAAATATCAAACACATCGAATTTCAAATATAGTTCATAAATTTTATTTTTTTTACAGATTTCTTTCCAACGTTTTATTGCTTCATCTAATGTATAATCAACATACTCATGATTTTCATTTTCATAAACTGTACAAAACTTTCCTTTATATTTTTTAATAATTAAATCAGCTACTTTTTTAAGTACTTCTTCTGTTATTGGTATTGTTTGTTTGAAATATATTTCTAAATTTCTTTCCTTTGAAATTGACATATTCAATCAACCTTATCTATTACTATTATATCAATATTATATGTTGATTTAAATTCATTTAATTCTTTTAAAATATCTTCTGGTATTTTTTCATGTGATATAAATCTATATTTAATTTTTTGATTCATTTCGATATTTTTAAGAAAAATAAGATGTGATTTTATTTGATTTATGATTTCTTTAAAATTCCCTCCTTCTTCTCTTTCAAGATCTTTTTCAAGATCTTTATAATTTTTATGATATTTTTCCCAATTTACATTTTTAACTTCAGTAAATACCAATTCTCCATCTTTTGTTTCTGAAATAATATCGAATTCTATGTTTTCTGTTTCTTTTTCTCTAATTCTTTTAATCTCTTTAATAACATTTTCATTTATTTTAATATTTTTATCTCCTATCTTTATTTTTTTATTTAATTTAAGTTCAATTGTTTTTTTAATATCTATAAGTTTTTCTTTATTTAGAAAAACAGATTTTATATTTTTTATTTCTGCAACATATCCTTTGATATTACTTTCATCTCCTTTTATAATTGCATTAGAAAATTCATTTAGATATTTAACAAATTTTGAGTATAAATCTGAGTTTGGATTTATATTTTCATATTTCAATTCTATTATGTTTTTTAAGAAAATTAATGATTCTTTTATTTCTTCAGATATTTTAAAATCAAATAATTCATTATTATCATTTATTTCCTGTAATGCAAAATTAGCTTTTCTAATAGAATTTTCTGTTCTTTTATATACTTCTGGCATATTTTCTTTTAATCTTTCAAGTTTTGTTGGGGTTTGAATATCTTTGTTTAAACTTTCTTTAAAAAGATTTTCAGGGGGTTTTAATTTGTGTATATCTAATTTTTCTGTTGGTTTAAATTGGTATTCTTGTGAAAATAAGAATTTTGAATTTTCTATTTGAGGCTTTGTTTCTTCTTTTAAAAGCGGATTTTCTAAAATTTTAATTGAATCTGCTAAATTTTCAGGAAAATTTAATTTACATGTTTCTTGGTTTGGAATTCTAACTTCAAATTTTTCAGATATTTTTGGAATTTTAGGATTTTCTATTTTAATTTCTCTTGGTATTGAAATATTATTTTTCACTTTAATTCTTCCAGGTATTTTAGAACCTGTTAATAAAATTATAGAATCAGTTATAATTTGATCTTGAATGTTGTTATATAGATTTTGAGATGTTTCATCTAATTTTCCAGAATCAATTTCTTCCCAGGAAGTTTCTCTATCAAATTCTGAAAGAATTGGAGAATAAGTAGAAGTAAAATATTGATATAGTAAGTATAAAGATATGATAAAGATAATAGCAACTAATATTGGTGGAAAAGCAAATATAGAAAAAATTAATGCAATTCCAGCAATACTTACTAATCCTAAAAGAATTTCTTGCCAGTGATTTTGAACTGCTCTTAAAATAGCAGAGAAAAAGTTTGCTGAAGCTTCTAATAGTTTTAAACCTGCTTCAATAAACTTTCCTTGAGAAATTAAATAAAATATAGAAGATATTGTATTAAATCCATCGTTAAATGATTTTTTAAGAAATTTTAAAAGACCAGATAAAGCATACCATTAGAATTTCCCTTAGTATTTTTATTATAGTAATATATAGCACCAAAGCCTGCTCCAAAACTAATTACAGAACTTATAATTTTATCAAAAGAAGTTGCTTGTCCGAAGATTGGATTAAAAGGTACTGCAAATCCTGGCAGAGAAAAGGATAAAATTATAGATAAGAAAATAAAAAGAAATTGGCGTTTACCAAGCATTTTTGCCCCCATGATAAGTAATTGATTTGCTGATATTTAAAAATTTTGTAAGTGATGAAATTAATGAAAGTAACAATAAAATTATTCTTTATTATTAAGAAATTAATTTTTAAAGATTTGAATTTTGGATGGATTAAAATGAAGTTTTCTTTATTAACATGAAACACTAATATTAGCTTTATATTTTACTGCTGTTTCGCACAAACTAAGGAATGAAATTAATAAGGAATAACAATCATCATAAACTTCTGGTGAAAGTGTGTTTTTTCTTTCTTCAAGTATTTTAAATGCTTTTTTTAAAATAGGTATTATTTTTTCTTTAATTTCTTTTAATTTAATTATTTTATATCCTGGTCCTTTATCGGATGCTGGAGAAAATATTTTAATAATAAACTCAAATACCTCATTGTCTAAGAGCGGATCAAATACAAATAAACTACCATAACAGAGAAACATAGCAGTATATGCATTTTTATCTTTTTCTGTTATCTCTTTATCCCTTTTATTAGATATATCTAAACATATAGCATATCCCATTTTATTCACCTATTTTTTAATCCTTCTATAAAATTGGTTATAAATTCTAATTCTTCTGATGTTAATGAATTTTGATAATCATATCCAATTGAATCTTTAGGACCTATTGAAATGAAGCTTTCTTCACTAATTTTAGCATTTATGAAATCATCAATAGTTAATTGATTTAATTCATTATGATTTAAACCTTTTATTATATAATTTTCTTTATTTTTTGGATTTGAGAGTATATCTGATTTCATTTTATTTAATTTGTTTATTTTTCTGTCTATTTTATTTTTTAATTTAGAATTCTCAAAATATTTATGAGATCTAGCTTCAAGAATTATTAATTTTCTATCTTCAGTAAGAATAACATAATCAAATTCTGCAATTCTTTTTCCGGTGTTAGTATTTTTAATTTCTATATTTCTAAAAATCTTTCCATTATATCTTGAAGCAATTGAATTTACAATATCTTCACTTACAATTTCATTTATCTTTCCTTTAATTTCAGTTTCACTATGTTTATTTAAATTCCCCCAACTTATTAATCTTTCTACAACTTTAAATAAAATTAATGAAATTTGATTTACTCTTTCTTCTCCAAATTTGTTTTTAAAACTTAATTTAAGATTATTATAATAAGTTATAAAATCAGGATTTTTAGTTATTAGATCATAATATCTTAATACTTCTTTATTTGTTAATTTATATGGATCAATTCCGAATTTTGAAATTTCTGCTCTTTGAATTTCTAACATTTCTGGATATGAAATTTTTCTATTTGTAGAAACATCAGTAATTTCAATAGTTTTACCTGTTTTAATTAAAAATCTTCCTATAAGAACAGATGAACCTTTTGCTACCCCTATAGCTATTAAAAACTCTATTAATTCTCTTCCTGCTTCTTCTCCAGCAATTTTACATTCTTTACTTTCTGGGTCTTCCCAGCAACTAGAAGCAACATTATAAGCATGGTAACTTCCTACTATTAATAAGCTTATAAGAGAAACTAAAGCAACTGCAGTTGGATAAGTTAAAGGAATTCCAAGACCTGAACAAATTTCAACAGCAAGAGCTGCAACTAAAAGTATTATTACTGCAGAAATAGCTATTTTTATACCTAAATTTGTTAATGTTCCAACTGGATCAGTTTTTAAATCATCAATAAAGCTATTAATAGCATTAATAATTCCATTACCAAAGCCAATTAATGAATTAATAATTCCTTTCCTTGTATTTTCATTTGAAAGTAATAAACCTGAAATTATAATCAATAATCCTGGTATTATATTTGAAATAACTATTGAAAAGAGAGCCAAAAACAAATCTGAAACTCCAAAATCCGGATTAAAAGGTACTGCAAATCCGGGCAGAGAAAAAGATAATATAAATAAGAAAATGAAAAGAAATTGGCATTTAAGGAGTTTATTCACTTTCCCCATAATATATAATTGTTTTTTATATTTAAAATTTTAAATATTTAGAAAAATTATTTTATCTTATGGTTTTAGAATCTTTATTTTCAGCTAGAAAAATGTTAGAAAGACCAATTAATATGTTATTTTTTTCATTCATAATAACAGTTATGAGTGTTTATATCTCATATTTTATTTTTCCTATTTATGCAGGAATAATATCACCACTATTTGTAACTATAGGTACTGCACCTCTTTTATTAAAGATTTTTGCTGTTGAAGAAAAAATAGAAAGACTTTATGCAGAAAATAAACTTTCAGAAAATTTTTTAGAAAGATATGAATATGTTATTATTTTATTTGCATTTTTTTTCATAGGTAGTTTTATTGCATATTTTACTATTTCATTAATTATACCAGATAAAGATGTTTATACAATTTTTCTACCACAAATAAATGAAATTTCAACAATTAAATCATTGACAACCGGAAGTGTTTATAATGAAAGTAATACATTATTTTTAATAACATCAAATAATCTTCGTGTAATGTTAACGTGTTTTATGCTTTCTCTTATATTCGGTACAGGAGCATTATTTATACTAAGTTGGAACGCATCTATATTAGCAATATATTTAGTAAGTTTTATAAGACAAG
>JAVZCO010000003.1 GCA_038874355.1 Candidatus Pacearchaeota archaeon
TCTTTTACAGAACTTTCAGAAATAAGTTTTTTTACATATTCATAGCCTTCTTTTGGCTCAGATGATAAAACAAGCAAAAATCTTGCATTTGGTATTTTTGAAGCTATTTCTTCAAACGAATTTATAAAATATTCAAGGCCTTTTGTTGGTCCTGGCCTTCCAAAATAAGCAAAAATTTTTTCATTTTTTAATCCCAATTCTTTTCTTGCAAGTTTAGGTTTAGTTTTTTTTCTATTAAAATAATTATAATCTATTCCAGAACAGCTTAATTTTATTTTTTCTTTTGGTTTAAATAAAGCAAGCCTATTTTTAGTAAAATTAGAATGAACAATATATAAATCAAAATTAAATAATAATAAAAATCTTTCAAATAATTTTGCGATAAATGCTTTTATTTTTGATTTATAAATAAAATACCATAAATCATTAAAGACTTCATGAATGGTTATTATACACTTTTTTCTTAAAATATTTTTACATATCCATGAAGGGATTAGTGAACCATAAGTAGATGTGTGAATAAAAAGACAATTCTTTGCTATTTTTAATATTTTTGGTATCATAAAAAAACATGCAATAAATCTATTTTTAATTGGTGAATATACTCTATATATTTTTATACCGTCTATTTCTTCATAACTATTTGTATTTGGAACCTTTAATGATATTACATAAACATCATGCCCTAATTTAACTAAATTTTTTGCAAGATTAAAAAAATCTCTTTCTATTCCACCAACATATGGATAATAATAATCTAAAACCATACAAATTTTCATTTTTTTCATATTTTTATCTTTCTCCATATTTGAAATTTTAAATTATTTATGTAAAAAACATTTTTGTATTAATTTATCATATTCATTAACACATTTATCCCAAGTAAATTTTCTTGCATATTTCATTTTTTCAAATCTAATTTTATCATACAATTTTTTATTTTTTGATAATTCTATTATTTTTTCAACTATCTCATCTTCATCTTTACAAACAATACTTGCTTTTTTTACTTCTTCCGGTATATGTGCTGATTTTAATGTAAATACAGGTATTCCGCAAGCTGCTGCTTCAAGAATAGGAAGTCCAAAACCTTCAGCTCTACTTGGAAAGAGAAAGAAATCAAATGAATTATATAATTTTGGTACATCTTTATCTGGAATTCTACCTAAAATTTTAACATTCTTATCATTTAAAAGATTTTGAAATTCAAACTGTATTTGAAGACTATTTTCAAGTTTTCCGCCTGCTAAAATTAACTGACAATTTATTTTATTTTTCAATTTATTATATATTTCAACAGCAATATCAGCACCTTTTCTATAACTAAAATTTGAAAGAAAGCCTAATTTTATTGATTCCTTTAATTTTTTGAATTTAAGAGGTTTAAATCTATTTATATCTACACCCTGATTTATAACTTCTGATTCTTTTCCAAATAGCATTTTTAATTCATTTGCTGTTTGAGATGAATTTGAAACTAATATATAATTACAAGAAGAAAATTTATATGCTAACCACATAAAAATTTTTCCAATTATTTCGCCGAAAATATTTTTATATTTTGCTGATAAATGAAAAAAGTCATGAAATGTAACAATTGTTTTTTTTCCTGGAATAAATGATGTAAATATTGCTCCTTCTGGTGTAATAGAAACTATAACTTTTGCTTTTGATTTAAATTCAATGAGCGGTATATCTAAAAAACATCTAAAATATTCTTTTTTTCTATTTCTATTTATTTCACAAACTTCAATATCATATTTGCTTTTTAATATTTTAATCATTTCATTTGTAAATCTTGCAAAACCCTTCATCCATTCAATATCCAATGAAGATGTAACAATAAGAATTCTTTCTTTCATATTTATCAACAATAAAAATTTTTCTAATTTAAAGTATTATTTTTTTATTTTTTAAACCTTTTCTACGAACTTTTATAGTACGTATATGACATAATTTATACTTTAATTTTTTTATTATAATATTTAAAACTAAAATATCTGTTTCGTTTACTATTTTTATTTTATATAAAATTACTAAATAACAGACTAATAAAATAAATAAAAGAGGGATAGCAAAAAATAAAGGTGTAAAAGTAATAATATAAAGACATATTAAAAAGAAAAATAATACCAATATAAATTTAATAATTTTTTTTAAATTCAAAAATAGTTTAATATTTAATTTTTTAATTATAAAAAATGAAAGAATAAAAAATATTAAAGAAGTAATCATAAAAGAAATAGCAGCACCTATTACTAAAAACTCTGAAATTAAAAATAAATTTATAAATAAAGCTATAAAACCTGTAAAAAACATTATATAATTTCTTATTTTTTGATATCCTAATGAATAAATAACTGAAAGATTAATTAATGCAAGTGCATATAAAATAATTGAGAGAACTTGTATAGGAATAATATTTGTAATGAAAAGATAATCATTCTTATAAAGTAATAAAATTATTTGCTTTGCAAAAAGAATAAAACATAATGCTGCAGGAAGTAAAGTAATTATAATATATTTTAAAGATTTATTAAGTAAAATTTCAACATTTTTAGAGTTTTCTTTTACAAAAAACGAAAGAGAAGGAAAAATTGCTGATTGTATTATAGAGGGTAATAAAAGAAGAATTTGTCCTATAATTATTAATGCGCCCCAAAATCCTGCAGACTCCATATCTAAATATCCTATATAAATTATTCCGAAATTTGTAATCAAAAATATAGAAATAAATGCAATAAAGCTTGATTTTATATTTTCAAGAAAAAATTTTTTATTTTCATATTCTATTTGATTAAATTTTTTATTAATGAAAATAAAAAATAAAACTGAGGCTATAATAAATGTAAAAAACCAGGCATAAATTCCTCCAAGTGTGAAGCCAATAACAACTAGAAATATAGCAAGAAACGGTTTTATTCCATGTGATATTAAATCTATAAAAAATATTTTCTTAAACAATGAATACCCGTAAAAAATTGCACGTAAAAAATTATAAAAAATTCCTGGAATAAGTAATATAGCACACAAAAAAATAGATTCTGAAAATTTTATTTCAAAAAATTTTAAATAAAATATTATTAATAAAGACAATATTCCTAATGTTGAAATAACTGTTATTAACTTTGCAGTATATTTTATTAAATCATTTATTTTATTTTCTTTATTCATTGCAATATATTGAGGTATTAGCTTTCCAAAAACTTCTTGAATATTAAGAGTAAAAAGTGCTGAAAAAAAACTATATAATGTTAATGTTGTTGTTAAAACTCCATAATCAAATACTGATAAGGTTTTTCCCATAAATGACCAAAATAGATAACCTGCGATAGCTATTACAAATGTATCAAGTGCAACATATAATGTATCTGATATAATTTTTTCTTTGGAAGGCATAAATTTATTTTAAATTAATTTTTTATAAAGATATTAAATAATATAATCAATATCAATATTAATACTATTTGGTAAAATGAAATTAATTTTTTTCACAAAATAATTTGCTATTTTTCCAAGCCTTTGTCTATATAAAAATTTATTATATAGATGTTTTCTATATTTTCTAAAATCTGGAAAATTAGCAATTAATAAATCAGCTGCAGAAAAACTCCATATTATTCCTCCACCAGACCATGGTTTTGTTATACCTGCAGCATCACCACAAAGCGTATATTTTTCAGATTTGGGAATTATAAGCCCGCAAGGAATATATGCAGAATAAATTTTTTCAACTTCTATATTTTGTTTTTTGATAAAATTATCAAAAATAGATTTTGCTTCATTTGGTTTAGCTAAACAGCCATACTCTATTTTATTTTTTCTAGGAATTTTCCAAAAAAAGCCTGAATTATGCGACCAAACCTCAATATCATTTCCTTTTTCTTTAGTATAAAGAATTATTCCTAATTTCATTTCAGGATCTTTAAGTTTCAATGTTCTCCTTATAGAAGAAAATGCTCCATCACAACCTATTATTTTATCAAATTTTTTTAATTTCTCATCATTTATTCCTGAAATATATGAATTAAAAATATAATTTGCTTCAGATTTTTTTGCAAGAGAAAAAACATAATTATCTAATTTTTCTCTATTAAATGCATAAAGTTTTTGTTTAAGAATTAATTCTATTTTTTTATGTTGAAAGTAAAGAATTATTTTATTAAATTCATTTTCAATAATTCCTTTATTTTTTGGTATAAATCCCCAAATCCTTTCTGATATAAGACCTGAACAAACTTTTTTCGTTTGTTTAAAATTTTTCTCAAAAACCGTAACATCATATTTTTTAGAAAGTTTATAAGCTAAATATGAACCAACTATTCCACCACCAACAATTGCTATTTTCATATGTTTTATTTTAATTTTATTTTTTAAAAATTTATTTCCGTGCATAAACTGTTAAATGTGTTTTATAATCTATTTTTGTTTTATATCCTAATTTTTTCAATTCATCAGCTACAAATGGTGCAGTAATTTTATTATTAACTTTATGATAAGCTGCTATAGCAAGTTTTGCGTTTGAATTCATTAGAATATTTTTTGCACCTTTTATCATTTCTATTTCAGAACCTTCTATATCTGCTTTTAAAAAATCTATTTTTTTTAATTCCTAATTTTTTCATATCAAAATCCAGTGATGAAACAGGAACTTTTATTATTTTTATTTTTTTACTATTTTTTATTTTATTTTTATCAAAAATAAATGTCGAAGCTGAATCATATTCTTGAAAATATAAAATATCATTTTTACTAAATATACCTCTTTAATTAATTTAACATTTTTACATTTGTTTAACTTAATATTTTCTAATAAGTTTTTATAATTTTCTGGATCTGGTTCATATGCTATAACTAAGCCATTTTTTCCAACTTTTTTTGATGCATATAAAGTAAATAATCCTATATATGCTCCAGCATCTATAACTATATCTCCTTTTTTTAATATCATTATAAAGAAAGTAACCCGGAATCTCAATTAATAGCATATTTATCCATATCAATGTTGTTTTTTTCAATTTTATAAAAAATGATATATCATCATTAATTTTTATTTCCAATTTCTTTATTTTTTTATAATTTATAAAAAATGAATAAAATTGTAAAATATGATAAGCAATAAAAAGAAATTTTCCATAATATATAAATTTAATTTTTTTAAGATATAAAGATAAAATGTATTAAAATAAAAAATAAATTTAAATAAATTGAAAATTATTTTTTCTATCAAATTTACATTTTCATTGTATATTAATTTTGCTCTAATTTCCATGAAAAAGTATAATTTTCATTAATATATAAATCTTTATTAATTTTTACTAATTAAATTTTTATATGCAAAAATTAATCGGTCAGCTTCTTGATGTAGATTACATGATGGTTAATAATAAACCTCTTTTAAGAATTTTTTGTAAACAAAAAGATGGAAAAACAATTTGTCTTCTGTATAATAAATATTTACCATATTTTTATTTAGTTTCTCCTGAAGAAAATTATGAAGATATTAAAAAAAATATTTTAAAAGTATATCCAAACTTAAAATTTGAAATTTTAGAAAAATTTCTTCCAATAGGATATAACAAAAAAGTAAAAGCATTAAAAATTATTGGAAATGATCCTTCAAAAATTCCAGAAATAAGAGGTCTAGCTGAAAAATTTGGAACATGTTATGAAGCAGACATTTTATTTAAATATAGATTTATGGCTGATATGCAATTAAGAGGAATGGAATGGATAGAAGCAGACGGTAAACCTGCAAAAACTAATACTGTAAACTGTGATTGTTTTGAAATCAACAGTATTAAAAAAATAGATATACAAGAAAATGCACCATTAAAATATTTATCTTTAGATATAGAATGTATAACAGATGCAACAGATAG
>JAVZCO010000004.1 GCA_038874355.1 Candidatus Pacearchaeota archaeon
TTAAGAGTAATGGTTATATTTCTTCTGCTTCATCTTTACAGTTATCACAAACCCATCTATCATTTACATAATGTAAGATTTCACTATAATTTCCACATAATTCACAATATCCTGAATTTATTTCTTCTATAGCACCTTCTGTTGTTATTGAAAATCTTTCACGTAATATTTCTACTGCTTCAGATGAAACTTTTGCTATTTCTCTTACAGATACGATTCCTACTAATTTTCCAAAATCTACAACAGGAATTCTTTCATAACCATATTTTGACATTGTTCTTGCTATGTTAATAACATCTTCATCAGCTGAACATGTTACAAGAGGTGTATTCATAATATCTTTTATTAAAACTTTCTTTGGATCTTTATCTAAAGCTACAACTTTTGATACAATATCTTCGCGTGTTGCTATACCTATTGGTCTAGTACCCTCACATACTATAACTGATCCAACATCTTCATCTCTCATTAATTTTGCTGCTTCTAAAACAGTCTGATTAGGTCTAGCAGTTATAACACGCGTAACCATTATATCTCTTGCTCTTATTTCTGTTGGCATAAATAATTTTTTCAACATTAGTCTATTTAAATCTTTCTGTAGAATGAAAAAAACAATTATTTATATTATGCTTAATTTTATATTTTTTGAGTTCTCTATAAAAAAATTATCGTTATAAACTAAAAAGTGATATATAAATAAAATTATTAAAAAAATGAACAGTAAGATAAATGAACCAAAGAATAACAAAAGAAAATAAAAAATTCTTACTATTTCATTTCTTTGCTTTGTAATAATAAAAATTTTATTTACTTTAGGATGAAATGTTTGTACTGATTTATATAAATATAATAAAATTGGTGGAAAGTATTCTACAGTAAGAATGTTTTTATTAAAATTTTTCATTAATATTTTAGCCTGTTTAAAAAATGATGTTTCTTTTTTAATATTTGATTTTAAAATACCTCTTTCACCATATATTTCTATATTTTTTATTTTTATTTTTTTTGGCAACATTTTTTTATCCGATTTTCTTGGTAACAGAACGACAAAATCATTGTTTATTTCATTTAATACATTAAATACTTCATTTCTAATTTGTGGCTTATTTTTAAAATTTTTTATTAAAAAATCTTTATATGCTAACAATGATGCATATATAAATTTTTTTCTTCCTTCAAGAAGATGCCATAAAACATCTGTTATTCTTATAAATAAGACAAATGGGTTTTTCAATGTATTATGTAAATAAACACAATATAGAAGAAGCGAATTTCTTATAGAATAATATAAATTATTAGGGGTTTCGCCTGCAAATGCACCATATGGATGTTTATGTATATCTTTAATTTTTTTAATTTTAAAATATTTTGACACTCTTAATATAAACTCTATATCTTCACAAAACCTAAAAAATTGTGCATATGTAAATCCACATTTATCAAACACTTCTCTTTTAATAATACCTAGTTGGGCTATTTCAAATGAATTTTTAAAATTCTCTCTAGTTGAAACTACTATACCTATATTTTTATCTTTTTTAAATTCTTTTAGTGCATGCTCTATATATTTTTTATTTAATGGAAATGCATCATCATCGCTTATTAAAAAATATTTATAACCAATGTCATAAGCAATTTTTTCTCCTACAAAAAAACAACCGGCAGTACCAATATTTTCTTTTTTTATACAAAGTAAAGAAATGTCTTTAAATTCTTTTTTAAGATATTTTGAAATATAACAATTTTTACTGTTGTCTATTATTAATATGTCGGGTTTAATTGATTGTTGAGTTAATAGTTTAATTTGCTTTTTTGTATAATCTAATCGATTATAAGCTATAAGAATAGCACATATATCTGATTTTCTTTTTAAATTTAATATTTTTACATCAATTTTCATATATTCTCATCTTTTTTATAATTTTTAATAAAATTTTTAATAGTATCTAAAGTTCTTGGTACATAAGTTATAGATTTTATTTTTGAAATATCTATATCATATTTTTCTGTTTTTAATGAATAGCATTCCTTAGGCAAAGTAATATTTGCAATTTTTGCTATTTTTTCAACTTTTATTGTTCCATCACCACAAATATTAAATATATCATTTTTTATTTCTTTTTTTAATAATTCATAAATTATTCTTCCTACATCAAACGTATTAATATATTGATATTCTGAGTTTGGAGAAACAAATGTTTTTTTAAGATTTAAAATATCAAATACAGAATTTTTTTTAAGGTTTTTCCCAACCATGCCCCCTAATCTTAAGATAAGCCATTCATTACAATATTTTTTAATAATTTGTTCTGAAATATATTTATCAAACCCATAGTTACTTAATTTTTCTGGAATTATAACATCAGTTTCTTTTGGTTTTAATGCAACATTATTATAAACATCTATAGTTGACAAGTATATGTAAAATTTTGGTTTAAAATCAAATACAGAATTTAATGTAGAAATAACATTTAAATCAAAGTCTAGTTTTGGGTTTTCTTCTGCAAGTCTTTTTTTTGAACTTCCGTTTGCATTTATAAAAATATCTATTCTTTTTCCTATAAAATTTTTATAGTTGTCTCTTGTTATTTCTATAATTTTAATATTTTTTGAATTAAAAAACTCACAAATTCCTGAGCCAACAAATCCTTTAGAACCTAAAATATAAATATCCATTTATTCGCCTCATATTCTAACTTTGCCTAATTTTATATTTTTTTCAAACCATTCTATTGTTCTTTTTATTCCCTCCTTTATAGAAACTTTTGGTGTAAATTTAAGTTTTGTTTTCATACGTGTTACATCAAAAATCTTCTCCATTTGTCCATCTGGCTTAGAAGTATCCCATTTAATTTCTCCTTTATAATCTGATAAACTAGAAATTAGCTCTACTAACTCTTTTATTGATGTTTTAGTACCTGTAGATATATTTATTGGTTGTTCGTCATCATATGTTTCAAATGCCTTAACCAAACAATCAGTAACATCCTTCACAAATATAAAGTCTCTTACTGGTTTACCTGAACCCCAAACTATAACCTCTTTTTCATTATTTTTTTTAGCATTATAAAATTTGTGAATCAATCCTGGAATAACATGAGAGTTTTGTAAAGAAAAATTATCATATGGACCATATACATTACCAGGTATTAATACTATTCCATTAAAATTATATTGTTGTCTATAAGCTTGTAATTGTACAAGTGCCATTTTTTTTGCAATAGAATATGGTGCACTTTCTTTTTGTGGATAACCATCCCATAAATATTCTTCTTTTATTGGATTTGGTGCATTTGCAGGATAACTACACCCACCGATTAAAGTCATAAATTTTTTAACTTTATTTAGCATTGCTTCATGGATAGTGTTTGTATTTATTATTAAATTTTTATAACAAAAATCACCTGGATATAGTTTATTTGCAAGAATACCTCCAACAAGAGCTGCTAAATGTATAACTTTTTCTGGTTTATATTTTTTAAACATTAATTTTACTTGTTTTTGATCAGTTAAATCAAAATCGCGTGAAGAAACAGGAACAAATTTATTAAAACCTCTTTCTTTAAGAGATTCTTGAAGATTTGTTCCTATAAATCCTGTTGCTCCTGTTATAAGAAGTTCAGTTTTATATTTTTCCATTTTTTTCACCCCTTAAATATTTTTAAACTGATTAAATCTTAAAATTTTATATCCTTTAATTAACTCTTGAATACCGTCATCTAATGTATATTTAAATTTAAATCCAGTTTTAAGTAATTTTTCATTTGATATGATGTAGTTTCTTCTATCTGGATCTTTATTGAATTCAGAATATGTAATAAATAAATCAGGAATAAATTTTTTTATTCTTAATGCAAGCTCTTCTTTTGATAAATTAGCATCTGGTATTCCGACATTATAAGCTTCCCCTTTCATATTTTCATAATTATTTATAGCGTGTTCGAAAACTCTTGGTACATCTCTTATATGTAAATAATTTCTTTTAAAATCTTTTTCAAACAATACTATATATCTATCATTTACTGCTTTAAATACAAAATCATTAACCAATAAATCTAAACGCATTCTTGGCGAAAAACCAAAAACTGTTGCTAATCTTAATGTAACAGCATTACCCATTTCAAGTAATGCTTTTTCAGCATTTACTTTTGATATACCATATGTTGAAATTGGTTCTAGTGGTGTTTCTTCTGTGCAGTATATCTCGCCTGATTTTGTTCCATATCCACTGTTTGTACATGGAAAAACAACTTTTTGATGTGGTTTTATTTGTTTTGCTAACCATTCTATAGAATGTTGATTAACAGCATAAGTAACTTCTGGTACTTTTTCACATGCTGGAGCACCAACAATAGCAGCAAGAGGAAATATTATATCTGCCTTTTCAACATATTGTTTTAATAAATTATAATTTCTTACATCTCCGTATACAAAATGAAAATCTGGAAAATGAACACAATTAAATAAACTTTGTTGATTATAAAGAAGATTATCATAAACAATTACTCTATAATTTCTTTGAAGAAAATATTCAGTAATCACAGAACCCAAATAACCTGCACCACCTGTTATTAAAATTGTTTGTTTTTCTGTAATTTTTATCACCTCTTTAATTAAATTTTTCCAAAAATCAATGTAAATTCATTTTTTCAGCTTTAAAATAGCTTCTGCAATATCATTCGTTTCGTTTAATGTTTTTTCCACAACTTCTCTTGATGCTCCTGTTTGTTCCATAACAAGTTTTATATCATCTTCAGAAAATTTTATTTTTTCTATTTTACTTTCTCCAACAATTTGAAACGTCTCATTTCCTTGAATTACCATTTTTGTTATTTGTGGGTTTTCTATTATTATGTTTCCTTCATCTCTTTCTATTATTACTCTTTTAGCATCTATATTTTCAGACTTTATTCCTAATTGTGCCATCATTTTTTCCATCTGGCGAGTTGATATGTTAAACATATAAAATTTAAAAGTTTTAAACTTAATAAAGATTTCTGAAAAATTATGCCTGTAATTCTAATTCATATTTCCTATATAAATTTTTAAAATCTTCATCTGTCTCTGTTTTTGAAGCATTTTTAATAAATTTTGAAAAATTATCTTCTTTCATACAATTATTTACATAAATTTTTTCTAATAAATTTTTAATAGTTTCTCCATACTTAAAATTATAGATACTGGTTCCGAACAAATTTTTTATTTTAATTCTGGGGTTTATTTTTATTTTAAAGTAATTTGATAAGCTTCCTAAACTTATCTCCCCGCCTAATTCTTCTTTAACTGA